>PKXI01000305.1 GCA_003133425.1 Acidobacteriaceae bacterium | reverse complement strand
ATATTATGCGAGACTCAGTAAATCCCTTTTACTCAAATGTCGCACTTCATAGGGAAGTATTTCACCTGGCATTCGGTGCGTTGGGACGACAAACGAAATGAGCGGGGCGGCACGATGGAGAGCAAGATGGCGGCGGCTCTGAACTATCGGCCGACCTGGGCTGCACCTCACATAGATGCGGACGGGAAGAAGAACTGGGCCGAGATAGCAACGTCCAATCCTGCGGAGGAGGTTCGCAAATGAGCCGTCCCATCCGACTGCGGGAGATGTCACGCACTGATCGCACCCCTCTGATTCATCTCGAAACTGAAGACCTGATGCCGTTGCCGGTTCCTCTGGAGAGTCCTGAAAAGGATCATCCATGGGTTCCTGTTTCCGAGCAATGCAAAGCCAAGTACGAATGCGGGCTGGATGACACCTGCGCGGTCAATATTCCGAAGCCCAAGACACCGGAAGAAGAGAAACAGCTCGTCGCCCGGTTTCTTTCCGGTCTGGACAAGCTTTCAGCAAAGAGAACAATTGGATGTTTCTGCAACCGTTGTTGCTTACGATGGAGCACTGCACTGGCTGCCAGACATGCGCGGACTCATGCCATGTTTTCGAAGCTAGTGGAAAGAACTCTTCGGCCGCTCCATCTTGCCGAATAGCGGTACGGAATTGTTTGCTCGATAGCTTAGTCGGCGTCAACTTCCCCCAACACATCATTGTCGCGGGCCATCCAGACATAAAGGGTCGGCATCAAGAAAACGCCAATCACCAGGTTGGCGATCAGGCCGCCGACAATGACAATCGCAAATGGCCGCTGGGAATCCGAACCGATGGCATGAGATAGAGCCGCCGGCAGCAGCCCCAACGTGGCTACGAGCATGGTCATCATGATCGGACGCAAACGCTGGACTGAACCTTCGACCGCAGCCTCGATGATGTTTTCCTTGCTGAACTGTTCCGATCCTCTGCGACGGGAGCGCAGTTGGTTGATGAATTCGATCATGATTACGCCAGTCTCAACCGAGACCCCGAAGAGCGCCAGGAATCCGACGGCCGAGGACACCGAGAAGTTGGTGTGCGTTAGGAACAGTGCCAGCGGTCCACCGATCGAGGCCATGATGACCGACACCAGGACCAGTATGGACCACTTGTAGGACCGGAACATGGTGTAGAGGATGAGAAAAATTACCAGCACGGTGATAGGTATGACGAGTGCCATCCGCTTGTCGGCGCGTTTCTGGCTTGCGTATTCGCCGGCCCACTCAAGGTGATAACCGGAGGGCAGTTTCACGTTGTGTTCCACCTTGCTGATGGCCTCTTCCACAGTGGAACCCAAATCGCGCCCGCGGACTGAGTACTTGATGGCGATGTAGCGCTCGCCTCCCTCGCGATTGATCTGCTCGGCGCCGTCGTCGGTGGAGATCTTCGCCAGTTGCGCCAGAGAAACACGTTCGCCTGAAGGCGCCAGCAGGCGCACGTCTTCAATTGCTTCACGTGTGTCGCGATACTGCTTGTCATAGCGAAGCGTCACATCGTAGCGCGCCTCGCCTTGTTGAACCTGGGTCAGGGCGCTTGAGCCGATGGCGGTTTGAAGTGCGTCCTGGATATCCGCGACGTTAATGCCCCACCGCGCAGCGGCATCCCGGTCCACGGTGAAGTTCAGGTTTGGCTGGCCGACAATCCTGAAGATACCCAGGTCCTCAATGCCTTGGACCGAGCCCATTTGTGCCTGGATGATTTCAGCCGTGTGCTCCAGCGTGCGCAAATTGTCACCGTAAAGCTTGACCGCCAATTCGCCTTTGACGCCGGAAACAGCCTCTTCCATGTTGTCCGAGATTGGCTGTGAGTAGTTCCAGAGGACACCGGGAAACTTCTCCAACTGCTCGTCGATGGCGGCGATCAGCGCCTCCTTGTTCTGGTGGAAGACGGGGCGCCATTGTTCCTTTCTTTTCAAATCGACAAAATACTCGGTGTTGAAAAACCCGGCGGTATCAGTGCCATCGTCGGGCCGCCCGGTCTGGCTGACAACCTGCGTAACTTCCGGAAAGGAGGCCATCACAAGCCGCGCCTTGTTGGCGAAGTCAATGCTTGCCGTGGGACCTTCACTTGGAGGCAGTGTTCCGCGCACCCAAATGGAGCCCTCATCGAGATGGGGCAGGAACTCCGATCCGATCGGCCCACCGAAAGACAAATAAATGGCGATGATAAAGAGCGCCATCGAGATACCCAGCGTGGTGTTGCGATGCATAATGGCCGCGCGAACCGCAGTGCGATAACGAGCGGTGAGCCATTCCATCATGGGGTTCTGCCACTCCTTTGCTCCTTTCTGGAAGGCGATGCCTCCCATGACGGGAGCGACAAGGATGGCAAAGACCAGCGCGCCGATCAATGCAAACGTGACCGTCCACGCCATCGGCTTGAACAGCCGACCTTCGACGGCCTCCAAAGTGAAGATGGGTAGATAGGAAGCGATGATGATGCCGCGAGCAAAGAAGACTGGCCGCTGCACCTCATGCGCGGCGTCACGGATCTTCTGCGTCGGAGTCCGCTTGTCATTTTCGAGCGAGAGGTGACGGACGATGTTCTCGATCATGACCACGGAGCCGTCAACAACCATACCGAAATCCAGCGCGCCGAGCGAAAGCAGGTTCGCGGGAATATGAATGAGATCCAGGCAAATAGCCGCGAATAGCAAGGCGAATGGAATTGTGAGCGCAACAATTATGGCGCCGCGCACGTTACCCAGAAAGAGAAAGAGAATGATGGAGACGAGAACCACGCCGGCTGTCAGGTTGTGTTCAACGGTTTCCACGGTGAACTTGACCAGATCGGAGCGATCGAGGAAGGGAACGATCTTCACGCCTTTGGGAAGAATGCCGCCGTTAAGTTTGTTCACTTCTTCATGGATACCCAGCAGAACAGGGTCCGAGTCGTCGCCCTTTTGGAGCAACACAATACCCTCGACGGTATCGGGATTGTCGACAATGTCTCCATTGGGCAGATGGGTGGCCCGGCCAATCTGCCCCAGCCGAATCCTCGGGCCCTGCGCGACGGTCGCAATGTCTTTGATCTTGATGGCAGTGCCGTTTGTTGTCTTGACGACGGTGTTCTCGATGTCGGATACGCTCGAGTAAAGGCCAAGCGACTGAACGTTGATCTGCTGCGTGCCCTCCTCAATGAAGCTGCCGCCGCCGTTGGAGTTGTTGGCGGCCACTTGTTGCTCCACCTGACTGATTGAGAGGCCGTACGCGACCAGCTTTTCAGGGGCGAGCATGATTTGATATTCCTTGGTCGGGCCCCCGAAGCTGGACACGTCCACTACTCCATTGACGCCCTTGAACGATTTCTCCAGCGTCCAATCTTCGAGCGACTTTTTCTCCATCACGTCGTAGGCGGGGTTCGTGCTCTCAAGCGTGTACCAGTAGATCTGGCCGACCGGGCTCCAGTCCGTACCCATCTGCGGAACCAGGCCAGCGGGAAGGTTCACCTGGCCAAGGCGTTCGAGCACGTGTTCGCGATTCATGTCGCTGGTCGAGTCGTCATCGAAGATGAGCATGAGGCTGGACAGGCCGGCAAGTGTGGTTGAGCGCAGATGCGTTAGGTGGGGAATGCCGGCCATCTGAATCTCCACCGGCACGGTCACCTGGCGTTCAATTTCCTCGGCGCTGCGGCCTGGCCATTGGGTGATGATCTGAACGTAGTTGTTAGCTACGTCGGGGTAGGCCTCGATGGGCAGGTTGCGGAAAGAGACGATGCCCCACGCAGTGAGCACCACGACTCCGCCAAGGACCAGCCACCGGTTTTTCAGCGCGAAATCAACAAGTGCGCGCAGCATCTACTGGCTCCCCGCTGCTTCAAGCAGCAACGCATTGGCCACGATCTGCTGGCCAGGTTCAAGACCCGATAGAATCTCCTGCCGGTTACCACTGAGCATCTGGCCAGCGTGAACCTCCGTGCGCTTGAACTGGCTGGCTCCCGCCGGCACAAAAACCCAGTCTCGGTCATGCAGGTGAAGAATCGCCTCGGCCGGAACCGCGGCGTGTGTCTCCTTTATCTGGCTGGTGAAGCTAGCCGTGGCAAACATCCCCAACTTCAGGAAACCAGGATTGGCCACCTCGATGCGTACCTTGGCCGTTCGCGATGAAGGATCGAGGATTGGGCCGATATCGCTGACGTGGCCCGCGAGCGGGCGGCCAGGATAGGCATTGATCGTGATTTTCGCTTCCTGGCCGAGTTGGAGCTTTGGAATGTCGTTCTCATAGACATCGCACACGACCCAGACTCTGGAGAGGTCGGCGATGGTAAAGGCAGTGGCCGAACCGGAAAGGCCCACGCCCGCAGCCGACGCATTGGTCACATTCTGCGCAACGATGACTCCGCTGATCGGAGCATAAACATTGACGACACTGCTGGGGTGGTCTTTGTCCACGCCGAGTGTTTTCAACTGCTCATCGGCTGCTGTCACGTCCGCTTTTGCGTTCCTCTCAGTGTCCTCCGCCTGCTCCAGCATTGCCTGTGAAACGGCGCCGTGCTGGAACAGATCCTGGCTGCGAAGATAGGCCTTGTTGGCGAGTTGTTCGTCATTGGCTGCCTTCAGATAAGTATCGAAAGCATTGGTGATGTCTGGGCTTTGCACCTTCAGCAGCAATTGCCCGCGCTTCACGTTGTCGTCGATGCGAGCCCTGATGTCCACCACACGGCCATTCGCCATTGAGATGACGGGAACTTCGCGGGAGATGTCGGGAAATATTGCGCCGGTGGCATTCAGAACGCCGGCCAACTGAACCCTCTCGGCTGGGATGAGCTGAAATTTGCCGACGTCGTTGCTGTCGATTGTTATCAGGTTCATGTCGGGAACCGGAATAACATGGGCTGGCGGGGGGGCGCCGCCGCCTTCCTGTTTGCCTTTACAGCCGGAAAAAGCCAGGGTCAGCGACGCCGCAACAGCGCAGGCTAATGTGGCAACGCGATATTTCTTGAACGAGTCTCTGGATATCACTGAATTACCTCGCGTCCGACTGCGAGATTGAGCTGGCCGGCGGCAGTCAGATATGAGCCGACCAGTTGTACATAGGCCAGTTGCACAGCTCGATATTCGCTCTGCGCGTTCAGAAAATCCATCAGAGAGGCGCCACCGTGCTCATATGCGTAAGTAACGGTATCGCGCACGTCCAATGCTTGGCCCTTGTATTGCGCTTTGTATGGCTTGAGCAGTGCAATGCCGCTAACGATTTGCGCATAGGCGGAGTCGACATCGCTGAAAACCTGCGCTTGTGCGGCATCGGTGAGCCTCTGATTGCGATCGATGTCGATTTGCGTGCGCTGTTTCTCGCCCTGGTTGCGGTCGAAGACGCGCAGCGGGACATTCACACTCGCACCCACCGTATAGCGGCCAAAGGGGTTGTTGAATGCGGGGTTATACGAGTACCACGTGCTGAAGGTTGGATCGGCCGACCCATTAGCGACGGCCAGCTTGTGATTGGTCTGGGCCTGCTGCACCGATTCGAGCGCCGCTCGCAGGTCGGGCCGCTGGTCGAGGGCGATTTGACGAAAGTCTTCCAGTGGTTTGATCTCATCGGAAAAATCGAAGGGACCCATCACGTCGAACTGCTCTACAGGCGCACGGTCATTGAGGAGTTGTTGTAGCTGGATCTTAGCTGTGCGCAGATCGACAATGGCAGATTGCAGTTCCACCTCATATTGTGCGCGCAGCAGTTCGATACGGACCAGGTCGATGTGCGGGATGTCTCCGGCTTTGAAGCGGGCTCGACTGATCTCGATGATCTTGTCATAGTAGGCGAGATCGGCGGTGGCTAATTCCAGGACCGCCTTGGCTTGCAGCGTCTGGACGAACGACGTGCGCAAAACGAATAAGAGGTTGCGCTCCAGATCCGCGTGTTGCGAACCCGCGATCTGTGTTCCTTCTTTCGCACTTTGCAGCCGCAGTTCGCGCTTGTGCTCGCGCTCGTGCAGGTAGCTGATGCTGGGAACGAGTTGGGCGCCGGTTAACGGAAGCCAGTGCGTTCCCAAGCCGGCAGTCGTATGCGGAGCAACCTGGATTCCGTCACTGGACAGACGGACCAGGGGGTTAGGACGAAGAAATGCGGTCACTTCGGCAGCCTTCATCTCGTCCACGCTATCGGAGTCAGCCTTGAGTTCAGGATTGTTTGTCTCAAATCTGGTCTTCACTTGTTCCCAGGTGAGGCTTTGCTGCGCTTGGCAAAATGCGGCCGCAAGAAAAAGCACAACTGCTGCCACCGGGGCAGATCTAGTGGGGAATAACTGTTTCATAAGTATCCTTTACGCCGTTTTCTAGCGGCGATCAGAGGGAAAAGGTAGGACTTGTATCGAAGGAGGAGAAGCGATCAGGCGGAGGGAGGGGGGCGATTCTGGATGGGGGCAAGGGCGGGGTTTTCCACGGCCAGCTCCGTGAGACTGATTGGCGCGACAAACCCATGGAAGCCGAAGGTCAGCTCAGCAGGCGCAGTCTCTGGCGGTGCGGAAATTACTGGAAATATAGAGTGCGGGCACGAGCCCTGGTGATCACGACGCTGGTAACTGTCGGTCTCTGCCGGATTTTGAAGCGACCACAAATCATCGCTGACCGATATCACTGGAAAGAGGACGACGATGAGCATCACTAGAGCAATGAAGGACAAGCGCGTCTCGGCTTTGGCTCGACCCTCAAGGCGAAGCCAAAGAATCACGATGACCATCGCCATCACTGCCCAGGCGGAATTGAGGAATAATTCCATGCTCATCCCCGATTCTATATCAGGGCTGGATAGGTTGGAGCGAGACAGAGCTTTCAGGATTCAGAAAGGCCACTGACGCGATCCTCAGAGTTGACAATCTGAATTATGCTGTATGCTGCTGCGGTTGGAGGCCGTCTCCGCCACAAGAACAAGCACACGCGGACGCCAAGGTCAGTCCTGAGATTGCCAGGCCCAGAACAATCGATCTCTCCGGTACTGAACAGCTCTGCCTTTCCGAGTTCGCAGAGGTTTCCTATTGATCGGGCTACAAATCAGGAGTTTAACGAAATGGACCACTGCGGTGGCAAAGCGATATTCTACGGGGCCGCGTCCCATTTTTCCCAGCTTTGGAGCATAGAAGTCCTCAGATTGTCCTCTAGAGCCGACCATCCTTTCTCGCACAATCCAAAAGACTTAAGCGGCTTTCTTCGCTTTGTATTTTTCCTCCATTTTCTGTACATTCGGTGCAACTGAGGGTAGTTTAAAACCGAAATCGGTCTTTTCAGCGCACTCCCTGCTGGCCGTCGATCTGGCGCATGAAGAGCGCCTCGTCGCGGTCATGGATATCGGGACGAACACTGAGTTGATCCTCGGCAACAAGCATCGCATGCTCTCGGCATCCTGCCCCGCCGGCATCGCAATCACGATTGAAGACGGAGCTATCTTTATTGAGCTTTGATTTGCCTTTCGATGCGATGACGAGGTTCATCGAATCTCCGATTCATGCAACCAACCCCAACTCTGATCATTGCGGCGAACTCCATCTGAGTCTCACGAGCGGCATGCCACAGCGGGCCCTGGCGAACGCGGCTACGCTGCGCGCCTGGAGGGCATGCAGGGTTCCTTGCGCATGTTGGTTAGCTGACGGCCCGCGGCAAGTCTTGCCGCTACCGGGTGCTTTTAAAGGTAGGTTGAGCAACCTATTTGCGCGATAATGCAATCCAACAACTTGGGGTCTCTTACGGGTTGGCGCGGTTACGGGCTGCATCAGCCGAATGGGTCAGGAATCGAACTATATCCAGGTGAAAGTGCAACGTTGGAGCGCAACTCGTCAATTTAGCCTCTTTGGAATCCTTGCGTTCCTGGGATTGGCTGTGTGCGTTTTCGCGTGAGGCCTGCAATACAAACTTTCACTTTATGATCCACCCCAGGCAGCTTCTCATCAGATTCCACAGGCCAAACTCCTATCCAGGAATGAGCAATCCGGCACATCGGAAAGCCCACTCGTAGTTCGAACGAAAACTACCACCAGGGTTAGTTACACCGTTCCTACCACCGTCTTCTTTGTTCCTTTGCTGGTCCTCAGCATATTGAACCCGCAAGCATCAGGCCAAAGGGAACAGCGCGCGAGTCATTCGTGGCATCTTCATTGCGGCCTGTTCAATGTATTCTTTGTTCGCCCCCCCACCCGTCCTCGCCTAGTTGTTCCTCTCCACATTAGATTGACGCATCCGCTCGGGCCGATTGGCCGGGTGTCGCGTGTCATTTTCGTCACTGGCTGGAATGTCACGCCGGTTCAGGCCCAGCATTCACAGAATTCTATTTAAGAGGTGCACTGAAGACATGCG
>PKXI01000471.1 GCA_003133425.1 Acidobacteriaceae bacterium | reverse complement strand
ACTGCTGCCGGCGCTGGCGCTGGGCCTAGGTTTTGTCGCAAACTTTTCTATCGGCGCGGTGAGGGAGTTCAAGCCGCAGTTGGCGAAGTACGCTGTGGGAGTGCTGGTCGCGCTGGTGGCTCTGAATGCCTGGAAAGTGGTGCGAGAAGGGCCGCTGGTTTACGTGGAAGGCACAAAGAATATGGCCGCGCATCGGCCTTACCAGGTGGCAATTCCGCCGGTGCTGCGCGGGCTGCTGGACCAGCGGCCCGGCGCTGCAATTCTGATGGAGACCTCGGTCGATCCGGAGATTGTGGCGCTCACTGGGATTCCGTTGCGGCAGACGATCAACGAGGCTGACCTGGAGATTTGGGACACGGCGCTGAAGGCTCCCGCTGCCCATGCGGCGATCGTGCTGGCGTTCGACGGCGATGCGGTGGACCGCGCGGTGAAGGCGCATCCCGGGGGGCTGAGGGCGGTTCGACGGTTCGCGGCCAACGGGCAACCTTCGGGAACACTCTACGTTGCCGAAAGTCCTGGGAGCGGGCCGGTGCCGCAAATCGGAACGAGCCGGGATTCGCGGTGATAGCATCGGGCAAGACGGTCAAGTGTGAGACCTGGGCACTGCGGTTTCCCGGCCTTTCACCGGAAGTCACCCCAGGGACGGGGTCCCGGCGCTGATTCGATTATCGATGGACAGTTTTTATTCCACGATATGGAGGAAGATTGATCCCCTTTACGAAAGCACATGCCTGCGGTAACGATTTTCTTATTGTGACGGAAGAGGCGGCGCACGGCGCCAATTGGGCTGATTTGACGCGGCGGCTTTGCGCGCGCAATACCGGCGTGGGCGCTGACGGTGTGGAGTTTTTTGAGTGGACCGGCCCAAAATCGGGCCGCATTCGCCTGCACAATGCAGACGGGTCGGTGGCCGAGATCAGCGGGAACGGAACGCGCTGCGTGGCTGCGTGGATGGCGTGCGAACGCGGCTTGCAGCCGGGTAACGAGGTAGAGATCACGACCGATGCCGGCGTGCGCGTGTGCCACGTGAACGGGGTAAAAACGGACGTTGGATTCACGGTGGAGGTGACGGCCGGGATGGGCGTTCCATCTTTTGCTCCACGAACGGTAAAGCTGGCGGGCGGCATGGAGATTGCCGGCGTCGAGGTTTCGACCGGCAATCCGCACTTCGTGATCGTGCTGGATATCGATGCGTTTGATGATAACGACACATCGTGGCACGAGATTGGCGCGGAGATTTGCGCGCATCCCGATTTTCCAAAGCAGACCAACGTGGAATTTGTGCGGATCGTGAACAAGTACGAGATCGAAATTCGCATCTTCGAGCGCGGCGTGGGGCCGACCACATCGTCCGGTACAGGCAGCTCAGCTGCGGCCACGGCGGCGATTGCGATGAGCGGCTGCGTTTCACCGCTTTATGTTGCGGCTCCCGGCGGAGCACAGACCGTAGTCTGGGGAGGGCCGAGGACTGAGTTATGGCTGACCGGACCGGCGGCTCTGATTGCGCGCGGTGAGGCTTTCTAAAGATGACTGACCGCACTACACGCTTGTTGAGTCCTCCGGCCGTCCGATCGGGCGCTGGTGTGAGCGTGATTGCGCCGGCTTCATTTGCGCAGCCCGAGCGTGTGCAGCGCGGACTGGCGGCGCTGCGCGGCATTGGTCTTGAGCCTCGCCTTGGCGCATCTGCACTCGAACGCGGGCCGCTCTATTTTGCGGGAACGCCTCAGCAGCGCCTGGCCGATTTGAATGCGGCTTTTGCGGATGAAGCGACAAGCGCGGTGATGTGCATGCGCGGCGGCTATGGCTCCAATTACCTGCTCGGCGGATTGGATATGAAGCTGATCCGTGAGCATCCCAAGCCATTTTTTGCATACAGCGACCTGACCGGCGTGCAACTGCGACTGCTGGACGAACTTGGTTTGCCCGCGTTTCATGGGCCGATGGCGGCTGCGGATTTTTATCTTGAAGACGGCGTGCATCTGCCCAGTTTTCAGGCAGCGCTTGAAGGCGAGCCATACAGCGTGGGCGCGGCCGAGGGGTTGCGCGCATTGAAGCCGGGCTCGGCAGGCGGCGTTCTCTATGGCGGCTGCCTCAGCATTCTGGTTTCGCTGCTGGGCACAGACTGGGAGCCGGCCACCGAGGGCACGCTGCTGTTTATTGAAGACATTGGCGCCAAGCCCTACCAGGTGGATCGCATGCTGTGGCAACTGCGCGTTGCCGGCAAGCTGGCGGGAGTACGCGGCATTGTTTTTGGAGAGATGGTTGATTGCGTTTCACCGGGCGCTGCGCCGGAAATGCTGGATCAAGCCATTTTGAGCGCGCTCGCCAACTTCGATGGACCGATCGCAATCGGTCTGCGCAGCGGCCATGCGTCGCGTCAGAATGTGACGCTGACTTTCGGCGTTCAGGCAGATTTGAAAGTCGGCGATGAGACGCAATTGCGTTTGCTTGAACCGGCGGTGGGAAAAAACAGCGAATAGGGCATAGGGAATAGAAAGACGGCGTGGTTTAGGTTTGTGGTATCCCACCCTTGCGACCAAAGACGTCGCAAGGAGGGGGCACCCGCAGTTAGATGCTAGAGGAGCAAGACCTGGGGATGCGACACATTCATCTAAGTGGGATTTGCGGAACTGCGATGGCGTCGCTGGCCGGGCTGCTGCAGTTGGAGGGTCACCGCATAACGGGCTCCGACAAGGCGGCCTATCCGCCCATGAGCGACCTGCTGCGCGGGCTGGGGATTCCGGTGCTGGAGCCTTACGCCGAAGCGAATCTCGATTCAAAGCCGGATCTGGTGGTAATCGGCAACGCGCTTTCGCGCGGCAATCCCGAAATAGAGCGGGTGCTGGACGAGCGCATTCCATTCACGTCAATGGCCGCGCTGCTGCGCGAAGAATTTCTCATAGGCCGCGAGTCGCTAGTGGTAGCCGGGACACACGGCAAAACCACAACGACCAGCATGCTGGCGTGGATCTATCAGGTTGCCTCGCGCGAGACACCGGCGCTGGAGCCTTCGTTTCTGATCGGCGGCGTGGCGGAGAACTTTGGATCGAGCTTTCAACTGCGGCCCACACGCACCTTCATCCTTGAGGGCGACGAGTACGATACAGCCTTCTTCGACAAAGGGCCGAAGTTTCTGCACTACTTTCCCGACGCGCTGATTTTGACCCACGTGGAATTCGATCACGCGGATATTTACGCGGATCTTGAAGCGGTGAAGACAGCCTTCAAACGGCTAGTGAACCTGATTCCGCGCCGTGGCTTGATTGTTGCATTCGACGGCAGCGAGAACGTAACGGAGTGCATTAGTCATGCGTTGTGCCGCGTGGAGCGTTACGGCTTTTCAGAGAGCGCCGATTGGCGCCTCAAAAACCTTCGCCATGAGAATGGCCTCACGCGTTGGGAAGTGTGGCATGGCGGAGTGCTGTGGGCCGAGCTCGAGATGCGCATGGCCGGCGAGCACAACGCTCTGAACGCGACAGCCGCGGCGGCGCTTGCCTCTGGGCAGGGCCTGAGCAAAGAAGCGATTTGCGAGGCGCTCAAAACTTTCAAGAGCGTGAAGCGGCGTCTTGAAGTGCGCGCGGAGATCGACGGCATCACGGTGATCGAAGATTTCGCGCACCATCCCACGGCTATTCGCGAGACGCTGCGGGCACTGCGGTCGGTATATCCGCAGTCGCGGCTGTGGGCGGTGCTGGAGCCGCGTTCGAATACGCTGCGGCGCAAAGTGCTCGAAGCCGATCTTGTGGCAAGCCTACGGCTGGCCGATCACGTGGTGCTTGCAGGCGTGTATCAGCAGCAACGCATTCCCGACGCCGAACGGCTGCACCCTGAAGACGTGGTGAATGCGCTCAATGCTGACGGCGCGAAGGCCGAGCTGCTTCCCGATGCGGACGCAATCGTAAATGGAATCGCGCCGAGGCTCGTATCCGGCGACGTGGTGGCGATTCTTTCCAATGGCGGATTCGACGGCATCTATGAGAAACTGCCAGCGCGGCTCAGGGAACTCCATTCTTGAGCCGAGCCCGATGAACGGGCATGGTTCAGCGTTTTGGTCTCCCACCCTTTCTCCGGAGAAAAGGAGAAAGGACGGGGCACGGGGGTTGAGGGCGAAGTCGGCCCGGTTTATTTCAAATGTAATTCGCAAGCTCGAAACGAGCTGATCAGAAAGACCCTTATGCTTTCGTCAATTATTTTCATTACAACGATGGTCGTCCTCGGGATTCCCACTGCGCTCCTTTTCATTCCCTGGTGCTGGTTGACGGGCAACGTGATGCCGCTTTACAGAGGCACGCGCTTCATGCTCGCCAGCAGTTGTTGGATGGCCGGCGTGCGCTTTAAAACTACTGGCATCGAGAACGTGCCCAGGGACCGCGCGTGCATCTTCATGTCGAACCATGTTTCGAATCTCGACCCGCCCGCGCTGGTCTCGCTGATTCCCGGCCGCACCTCAGCCTTCATGAAGCGCTCGCTCATCCAGCTTCCGATCCTCGGCACCGGCTTCCGGCAGGGCGAGTTTATCGCCGTGGACCGCAGCGGCAGCGCGGCCGCCGCAAAAGAGAGCGTGGCCGCGGCCGAGCGTGTGCTGGCCAAGGGGGTCCACATTACCACCTTTGTTGAGGGCACCCGATCGCCGGACGGCCGCATGTTGCCCTTCAAGAAAGGCCCATTCTTCCTGGCCATTGGCGCGGGTGCGCTGTGCATCCCGGTCTCCATTCACGGCACGGAAAAGATTCTGCGCAAGGGCAGCCTGCGCATGCATCCCGGACCGGCGTATGTGGTCTTTCATCCGCCCATCGACCCGGCCAGCTTTGCCACGCGCGAAGAACTCACGCAGGCGGTTCGCAATGCCATCGCTTCCGGACTGCCGGAGTGGATGCGAACATAGAAGGACAGTTTTCAGTTTTCAGTTTTCAGCCTCCAGCTCTTAGGTCGTTGGACATCTCCCGGACTTCAAAGGTGGGGCCTGGGGCGCACAAGCATTTGGGTCTTTGACGGAACAATCATGATCGCTTCGGTTTTTGTATTTGTCGTCATTCTCGTTTTAAGCATTCCCTCGGCGGTGATCTTCATTCCGCTGGCCATGATAACGGGCAACGTGGGACCGCTCTACGAAGTCACTTGCTTTATCGTCCGCACCGGCTTCCGCGCAGGCCGCATCCGTGTGCAGGTTGAGGGGCGGGAGAATGTTCCCGCCGGGCAGGCCTGCATCTTCATGGCCAACCATGTGTCGAACCTTGATCCGCCGGGCCTGATTCCACGGATCCCAGGACGCACAGCCGGCTTCGCCAAGCGCTCTGTATTCAACCTTCCAATCTTCGGCTACTGCATGAAGCTGGGCGAATTCATTCCCGTGGACCGCACAGGGAGCCCGTCGAACGCACAGGAAAGCGTAGCCGCGGCCAGGCTGATCCTGGAAAAGGGCGTCCACATTACGACGTTCGTCGAGGGCACGCGTTCGAAGGACGGCCGCATGTTGCCGTTCAAGAAAGGCACGTTTTATCTGGCGATGCAGACCGGCGCACCTTGCATTCCAGTGTCAATCTACGGGACGGAGGCGCTGCTCGCCAAAGGCAGTTTTGCCATCAAGCCGGGGACGGCACACTTTGTTTTTCATGCGCCGATTTACCCGCACGATTTTGAAACGCGTGAGCAGTTGATGGCGGCAGTGCGGGCGGCGATTGCCTCGGGACTGCCGGAGTGGATGCGGGGCTAGTACTGCGACCGTTTGGATTTGTACTCTCCCAGGTCCCAGAATCGGGACCTGGGGCACCCAATCGTCATAATCCTTATTACGCAATCACGCGGTCATGGTACTAGAGCATTTCTAATTTA
>PKXI01000030.1 GCA_003133425.1 Acidobacteriaceae bacterium | reverse complement strand
ACTTAAATCGAAAACGCTCTAGCGGATGATATTCGGGGCCAGCTTCAAGGTTTCTTTGCAGATAACTATAACTCGACGGCGTCTTACACTTGCTTGAGCAAATTCCTTGTCCCGTCGTCCAGAGAGCAAAACGAAAACGCCGGCGCAGGTTTTAACCTGTGCCGGCAAAATCAAGAATAGCAACAGCCTACTTAGAAGGCGCTGCTTTTCTCTGCGCTTCCCAGCGGCGCTTCACAGCTTCGGCGATGCGCTTCCGACCTTCGGGCGAGAGATTCCTCTTCTTCCTTCTCGCAATCTTCTTGGCGGGCTTTGACGTAGCAGGGGAAACTGCCGCTACTGGCTTCTTGGGCCTGCCTACCTTCTTCTTTGCAGTCACCGCAGCGGGACCTGCAAGAAGCGCGCGTACCTGCTTCAGAAGGGCGATCTCACGATCCACGGATGCTAGAATCTCCGATACTCCCATAAACCCTCCATTGAACCAGGCGAGCAATCTAACTCCCAGTGCGAACTCGAAGGGCTGCACAAAGCAAGCTACTCGCCACAGGTTACGATAGACGGTTGTATTTCCTTTTGCAAAATGAAAAGTCTCGTGTCATTCTGCGTTTGTGATCTCAGCCTAATCAACTTGAAGCTTTGATGACATTTAGTTATCCGGTGAACTATTCCGTACTGAGTCTTTCAGAGAAAGCTTAGGCTGAGATTACTGCTGCTTTCACCATGCTTGTTGCTCTGACGAGGCGCATTCCTTCAGGTCACGGCAGAATTCGTCGACGCGCGCAAGGTCTGTATCCCAAGCAAACATGATGCGCGCCGCACCTCCGATAAAGCTATAGAACCTCCATCCGCGTTCGCGGACCCGATTAAGCAAAGCTTCAGATGCTTCAAGAAATGCTGCATTGGCCTCAACGGGGCCGGCGAGCCGCACACCTGGAATGTCCACGATCTGTTGAGCGAAGTATTGCGCACATTGATTGGCGTGTGAAGCGTTGCGGAGCCAAGCGCCGCTCTCCAGCATTCCCACCCACGGAGCGGAAAGGAAGCGCATCTTTGAAGCGAGTTGACCGGCCTGCTTGCAACGGTAATCGAAATCCGTGGCCAGCTTGCGATCGAAGAACAGCACCGCCTCTCCCACTGCCATGCCGTTCTTTGTGCCACCAAAGCACAGAACATCCACGCCGCTCTTCCATGTCAATTCCGCAGGCCGGCACCCAAGGCTCGCACAGGCATTGGCAAAGCGCGCGCCGTCCATGTGCAGAGATAGCCCATGAGTCTTGCATTCATCCGAAATGGCTCCTAACTCCGCCAGGGTATATACCCGCCCGGTCTCGGTGGATTGTGTAAGCGTTACGGCGCGCGGCTTGGGGTAGTGAATATCTTGACGCTTGGTGGCGAGTTCGTGAATGGCATCCGGAGTAAGTTTGCCGTCGGCACTGGGGGCGACAAGCAACTTCGACCCGTTGGAGAAAAACTCTGGTGCGCCGCACTCATCGGTCTCAACATGTGCCTGGTCGCAGCAGATTACCCCGTGATAGGACTGGCAGAGCGAGGCCAGAGCAAGCGAGTTGGCGGCGGTGCCGTTGAAGACAAAGTAGACATCGCATTCGCATTCGAAGAGTTCGCGAAACGCATCCGAGGCTCTCGCCGTCCAGGGATCGTCTCCATAGGACGTTGCGTGGCCTTGGTTGGCTCCTTCGCTGGCGCTCCAAGCCTCGGGGCAGATGCCCGCATAATTGTCGCTTGCGAATTGTTGCAGCAGTTCCTTTGACTCAAGATTGATCATCACACGGTCCTTCTTCGATAGTGGCCAGGTTGGAAAATAAGAAATTGCGAAATGGCATAGGCACCATGGTCAAAGTGAATTATCGACAAAACTGGCGCGAAGCCTTGGGCCATAATCGATCCATCGCGTCGAATTGAGAGGCTCTGGGGTTGTTGTTTTCCGTATCGGACGGTCGAAAAAATTGATAATGTTCCCCTAACCCTGTCAAGATCCCGCTCGCCCGGCGAGCAGCAGCAGCTCAATGTTCACGTGTGCTGCCTTGGGAACAAAATTAGCATCGTGCATCCTTCGCTATTCCCCGCTTTCCAGCACTTTTGTTGCATATTTCTCAATCATATAACGCGTAGAATCGGTTGCTTTTCGTGGAGCCGGCCTGAGAGTCCAAGGCGGCTAGTCTCTGATCGTAAAGTTTCATTGGCCGACTTAGAGTGAGTCTTTAACATTACGTGAGTCTAGGGAGACTAGGTAATTCCAATTGTAATAAATACAGCAAGGTCAGATATGGCCGGCAGGAAGAATCAAATGGTAGCCAGATCCAGGTTCGACGGAGCACAATGATTCTGCCTTTGCTCCAGATTTGCGGCTGTCGCCGCTTTGGAAGGTTACCTCCACCGCCGGAGAGCAGGTGCGGGTTGCTGTAGTGCGAAGTCATCGGATTTCCTTGCGGGTCGTTTGCAGCTAGACCGCACCACCAGAAGGCCGGGCTATCAATCCCTATAGCATTGAAATCTGAAGTTAAAGCCGGAAGAGAGATGGCAGGTGATTCGAAGTGCTCATGGTCTCTCGGAGCCGGTTGAGACCGCCCGCGTAATGCTCGAGGTGGCAACATTTAAGACGGAATCGCTCAACACGGATGGTGGGAATGTGGTTATCAATTCCGTTGGTACTTCTTGGTTCCTCCTCCTCGACATGAAAAGACCCCGGCCAGAGCCGGGGTCTTTTCATCTCGGTGCTAATGGTGACTTCATCCCTGCAGCAACCTCACGACTGCTGCAGCCGGGAATCGCTAGGGTTCATTGGCCTTTTCCGTGCAAGGAAGCCAGCGCAACCATTCTCATCTCGGAAGGAGTAAGACGCAGGAACTCTAATTCCCCGCTAGAAACTGACCCTGCGGTTTGGAAACCAAGTGAGCTGAATGGAAGTTGTGGTTACTGTCTGCGCACCTGGCAAATAAGTAGGGGCCTTATACCGTTCGTAGGTGAAATTGCCATTGACTTCGAATTCTCGGCCTATGCGCTTGACTGCCTGGAAGTTGATGTCATTCAGAGTGGTACCGCCAGGTATGAAGTCTTTTGAGGCTTTCTGATGGCGCAGCCCGGCCTGAATCCATTCATTGCCACTGAGGTGATAAGTGATCCATGCTTGGCCGCCCTTATCCTCGCGGCCAATCCAGTCGCCAAAAAGCTGGCCTTGGTTCGTATAGCCCTGCTTTTGGATTACCTCCCAGTATTGATAGCGGCCGCCAATGCTGCTCGGAAAAGAGGAATCGGTGTCGACACCCTCGACCCGCACATCCAGTTTCGGAATCCCGGGAACATGAGAAAGATAGAGACCTGGCCTGAATGTGCCGTGAAGTGGTTTGGCGATTGGACTGGGCGTGTCGTGCGCTTCCATGTCGGTGTAGAGCGTTAGCCAGTTGCGCGGGAAAGGCAGGCGGTAGGTAAAGTCGAATGCACCGAATCGTGCCCCGGGATCCTCGGCGCTGAATTTCACAGCGGGATACGTGGAGTTTGTACTGAAAAAGCTTTTCAAGAAGGTGTGAAGGGTAATTGGCCCGTGACCCTGTCCCCCCCAGATCACCGTGCGCTCGAAGCCGAACTCGAGGTCCCGAGTGGGCTTGAAACTGAATTTTTCGACATGCACCCATGGGTCGCCTGGGTTAATCACGTTAGGAATGTTTGGCGAGGGGTTGGCGACGTAAGCCGGGTTGGGCATATAGGTGTGCCCTCTCAACTTACCGACCAGAAAGTCGTAGCGAAAAGGGCCGGTGAGCCGCGAGAGCAGCGGAATATAAAGTGGATCGATTCGGTTGATGCGGAAGGAGTAAATATTCTCGGCGTTGTTGGAGTAGGCCATACCGCTGCCCAGCCCAGGCCCCAGCCAATCGTCCTGCTTGCCGATCGAGATCACGTGGTGGAACAGCTGGGCGGAGGCATAGGCCTCTATGAATCGTCCCTGGGTGGTACTGGCGATCGGCCCCATCGGGATGCTGGCCTGATTGTATGGAAGTCCTGTAGCGGGGTTGAGGAACGCTGTGAGGTCGATGTTGCTGAGCGTCTGGGCCAGTGTTTGGGAGTAGCCCGTGCCCGAGGAAGCTGCCTGAAACTCGCCGCGCGCATAAATTAGATAACGGCCCGCCGACACGTATCCGCTGAGACCGGAGTAGTTATTGAAACCATGATCAAAGGGGCGGCCGTAGTCATTAATAACACTCGAGCCAAGATGAAAACTATCCCGCAATGGCGTTCCGCTGATAGCACGCGCCTCTGAGTAAGACGATTCGATTGCCAATTTCCCTTGGTCTGCCCGGCAAGGACCTTGCATATCGGGATGCAACTCCCTCTCGAGTGCCGCGTAGAGAGCCCGAGCCTCTCCCACGGTTGAATCTCCATACATATCCGCGTCTTGGATCTGTGCACTGGTGCCTTCCAGCATGTGACTCACGCTCGCGCGGGTCCACGGACGCATTCCCAGGTACACGTTACTCGCATAGCCCATTGCATAGAGTCGCATCACCGCCGGATAGATCCAACTGTCAACCGGGATGTAAGGCGAGCTCATCACCGAAGACTCGCAGTCCAATGCGAGACTACTGGATTTTGGTACTGTTTGTTGAATTCCTTGCGCCAACGCGGCCTGTTGCGCAGCCAGATGTAGAACGCCCAAATGGAAAGGCCCCGCCAATACAATTGCGCACGCGAATTGTATGACAGGGGCTTTGCTCCCATTTCCGATCAGCTTCATATTCCTCACTCTTTTATCGGTGCATTCTGCGCGTAATAGTCACGATTGAGCCTCTGCATAGGGCCGGCATTTGGCAGCCATTGAGATCCAAACTTGTTCCTGGATCTTATCTATGCGGCCAATACAGAGGCTTACCCTGGTACTTGAATCCCACCTGACCGTAATGCCGAGTCAATCAAGCAATTCGATGGCCGCATGATCTGGCTCATCGTGAAATTTGATCACACGTTTCAAGAGATGGGTACTGGGGTTATAGTCCTGCACAATCTCTTTGAGGGCGACGACGAGGCGGCCCGTATCGCGGGCTTCGCAAATGTCGCGGAGCGAATCGAGCCACGTAAGCATGTCGCTTTCCGGCATCCCGTTTCCAACAAAGATGCGAACTTTTTCGTGAACCGTCGGAATCGTGTCTTCAAGCAGTGTGCTCAGCTCTTCATAGAGCTTTTCTCCTGGGCGCATGCCTGTGAATTCGATCCTAATATCTTCATCCGGTTTGAGTCCCGACAGCAGGATCAAATTCCTTGCCAAGTCGACGATCTTCACTGGATGCCCCATATCCAAAACGCAGATCTGCCCTCCTTTTCCGATTGCAGAGGCTTGCAGTACGAGCTGACAGGCTTCCGGAATGGTCATGAAGAATCGGCGCATCTCGGGATGCGTGACCGTGACGGGACCGCCGGCCGCGATTTGCCTCTTGAAGATAGGGATTACACTGCCGTTGGACCCTAATACGTTGCCGAATCGAACCGCGACGTACTTGGTGCGGCCGTTCTGCAGTGTCAGCAAAAGCAGTTCCGCGATGCGTTTAGTTGCCCCCATCACGTTTGTGGGGCGCACGGCTTTGTCGGAGGAGATCATGACCAGGTCTTCAACCCCGTGCTCTGCCGCGGCCTCGGCCACATTGTAGGTTCCAAAAACATTGTTCTCGATCGCCTCGAAAACGTGCGCTTCCATCAGCGGTACATGCTTGTAGGCTGCGGCGTGATAAACCATCTGGGGTCTGTACCGGCGAAGCACCTCGTCGAGGCGACTGCGATTCTGGATGCTTCCAATCTCCGGGTGGAAAGGAATCTCCGGGAATGCCTGGCGCATCTCTTGATCGATTTCGAACAGCGGCGATTCGGCGATATCGAATCCAACGATCGCAGCCGGGTGAAAGCGCGCGATCTGGCGACAGAGTTCGGAGCCGATAGATCCCGCTGCGCCAGTGACAAGGACGATCTTGTCCTGGAGCGTACTGCGGATCTGATGTTCTTCGAGGCGTATTGGCGTCCGTCCCAGAAGATCCTCCACTGCAACTTCGCGGACTTGGCCCGCCAGACCTCGATTCTCAATTATCTCGCCCAACCCCGGCACAGTCTTGCATTCCGCCCCCGCGGCATGACACATTTCCAAAATCCTGGTCATCGCTGCGCCCGAGGCGGAAGGGATGGCAATCAGAATGGTCTTGACATCGTGCTGCTTTACCAGTGACTCTACATCCTCTCCCCCGCTAAGGACAGTTATCCCGGAAACGCGCAGCCCCTTCTTTCCCCTGTTGTCGTCCACGAATCCCAAAACGTGATACGGCAGCTTCGGATTGTTCCGAATCTCTTTGAGCAGCGAAATACCTGCGTCTCCCGCTCCGTAAATGAGGGTTCTCTTTCCTGCGGCCCTGCCGCTCCGACCATTTGAGGTGATTTCCAGGATCGCACGCACCGTCAGGCGAAGCCCGCTCGTGGCCAGATAGCAGACAAGCAGATCGAGCACGAATATCGATCGCGGAAATCCCGCCGGTGCGATCGCTCTTATCAAAACGTAACTGATGGCCGAGGCCACTAGGTTGCCGAGCCCAACCCGGATGAGATCGATTACAGACACGTACTTCCACAGCCCCCGATCGAGTTCCGCCACTCGAAAGACGACTATCTTGACCACAATCCAGATCGGGAATGCATACTCCAGATAGCGAAGGTACATTTGGGGTAGGGTGAAGTCGAACCGCAGCAGAAACCCCGCCACCGCCGAGAACGCGAAAACTGCGATCTGCAGTACCCACATGATGGTTCTGCGCCATGCTTTGAGATAAACCAGGAATTCATTCAGCTTACGCATATTTACTTACCTGCCCTTCAAGGCTTATGTGCCCTGTCTCTGCGCGGCACGCTGTTCTTGAAACTTGTTTCAACGCGAGTTGTGAACTGATGAACGGAACCGGTCGTGACCGGCCGTCATGGCCTCATGGATGTTAAGCAACGGATTCAGCGCCTGGCGGCGGTTGGGACACGAGAGGATGACGAACACCTCGGTCGGATCCCTCAACAAACGGCTGCATGGCGTCGATTTGCTTATCTGGTTCGGATCCAGGCGATCTCGCGCCTCCAAGCTCGCCTACAGAAATGGTTTGACCGCACTTGGAAACTCAGCCACTCCGACTGGTGCATCTCGGAGATTTCCCTAAAAACTTGCGGAAGATCGATCGCAAACGCCGACTGGATATTACTGGAAAGTTACTGATACTCGATCCAGCCAGCGCCACGGGGTCCCTTGCTACCGGCGCTCAACGCCCTTTCAGTGCATTACGCCTTCGCTGCGCAAAACCTTGAGTATTGTCATTCCGATAATTTGTAGATCGAACGCGAGAGATCGCCTTTGCAGATACTCAAGGTCGAACTGCACCTTGACCGGGATCGGCAGTTCGTCGCGGCCATTTACCTGTGCCCAACCGGTCAGTCCAGGCACCAGCCGGTGAATTCCTCGTTCCGTCCGGAGTGATATTAGGTCTTCCTGATTGAACAATGCCGGCCTTGGCCCAACGAAGCTTAGGTCGCCTGCGAGAATGCTGAAAAGCTGTGGTAATTCATCAAGGCTTGTTCGGCGAAGAAAGCTGCCAATTGGGGTTAGGTAGACTGAAGACTCGGACAGCAAATGAGTGGCAACTTGAGGAGTATCTATTCGCATGCTGCGCAACTTTGGCATGCGAAAGATGCAATTGTCCTTCCCAACGCGGCTTGACCAATGAATTACAGGGCCCTTTGACGTCAGCTTGATGAGCAACCCAAACAGTAAAAGCAGGGGAAACAGAGTCAAAGAAAGGATCAGCGCAAGAATCAGGTCAAACACTCGCTTTGTCCACGTCACTTGGACTCCCCGAATCGCCTGTTCCTCTTGCTCTGCAATTCTGGTTTGCATGGTGGGAAAGATTCCTTCGACTTAGCAGTGACCGGCGCAATGCGTTTCAACCTCATGGCAATCGATCGTTGGTGCTGGACGAGGCAAGGTTATCTGAACATGATCACTCTGCAATGAGTTTCGGCGCGCCCGGCCCTTTGATTACTCTCTTATCCGAGCCCAGGTAGTGCTCTGCGAGCTTCAGATAACAGCGCGCATTGACGGCAACGCGAACTAACCATTTGATTGCGCGGCCCCTGCCGAAGTAGTCGTATGAATTGCTAAGCTCAATCAGCGCGTCGTGCAGATCGCGAATTGACCTGACAGCAGTCTGGTTCACGCTTTGACTGCCGAAGTGGACTATTTCCGCGCAAGGTGTGTAGTAGACCTTGTAGCCCTTTTGTTTCAGCATGTAGTTGTAGGCCCAATCGACAACAAAGAGACTGAAGCGCTCATCGAGCATTCCCGCCTCCTCCCAAGTGGACCTGCGGATCATGAACGCCGTAGTTCCGATGCTCTCCACCTGCTGCGCAATGGAGTAATCGAAATCCGTCGCGTAGAGATTTAGCATCGATCGGCTTTTGGGAAAGAACTTATGCCAATTCAGCGCTTGGAGAACCAGCGTTCCCGGTTTGACAAAGCGTCGAATGCAGTGCTGCACCGTCATATCCGGGTTCAACAGTTTCGGACCACAGGCGGCAATGTCGCCATGTTCGTCCATAAACCCAACCAGCGCCTTGAAAGCATTGCTTATGAGTTGGGTGTCACTATTCAGCAGGCACGCATAGCGTGCGCGGGACAACCGCATCCCCAGATTGTTGTTCTTGACGTAAAGCTGGTTGATCGTGTTTCTTACCAGAATTACCTCAGGGAAGGTCTGTGCCACCATCTCCGCACTGCCATCCGGGGAGTTGTCGTCGAGGCAGATAATCTCGAAATCAATGTCCTTGGTATGCCTGTAGATAGATGCGATGCAACTCCTCAGCAAATCTTTGGTGTTGTAGTTGGGGATGATAATTGTGAGATCAAGCACCTGTGCACTCATCGAGTTCCTCGCGTGGCAGAGACGATTTCGCGGGCCGGTATACCGACCACGGTAGTGTCCGGACTAACGGACTCTATTACTACGGAATTGGCGCCGACGGTTACATTGTCGCCAATGCTAATGCCCCCTAGAATCTTGCAACCAGATCCGAGCAGTACGTTGTTGCCGATCTCTGGACGCAACGACGGATCGAAATTCATATCCAAGGCCTTGGCTCCCAACGTAACCCCCTGGAATATTGTGGCGTAACTTCCGATGCAGTTCGCGCCAACGACGGTCCCTGAAGTGTGAGGAAAGAAAAGGCCTGGACCTATCTCGGTACGCGGTGAGACTTCCAATCCAAAGAGCAGGATATTCAGGTACGTTAGAAGTTTCGGCAGGATTGGAATGCGCAATAGTAGTGACCACCTGCTTCCCCGGCATAGGACGATCGGAAGAAATCGCGGATGTAGCAATCGACATAGAAGCCCGAGGAATGTTGGCGGGGCGTCGGGCCGGCCTTCGAGCTCGTATTGACGCGCCAGATCGCTATAAAGAAGTTGCTTGAGCTTCGACATGTTTCTCCATGAAGCCGCGCGATAAGAGTTCCTGAGTGGCGGCGTCAAGTCGGTCATCTTCCATCGGTTGCCGTCTCACCCAGGCAACAAAGCGATCTAGACCTTGTTCCAAAGATAGTTCTGGAGTGAACCCCAGTCGTTGATAAATTGCGCTCGTGTCGGCGTACCCATGCCTGATGTCGCCCACTCGATACTGCCCGGAGACGATTGGTTGCGCGTCAGCCCCGAGCAACTCGCTCAGCAAAAGTGCAATTCTCTCCACGGACATGGGCTTGCCATAGCCGACATTCAACGTATCTCCGTCCGCCCGATCACTTGTTACGCCAAGAACAATTGCTCGTGCAACATCTGAAACATGTACAAAGTCTCTGCTTTCCTGGCCGTCCTCATATAGATTGATGATCTTGCCTTGCCTAATCTGGTTCGCGAAGATCGACAGGATTCCTGTGTAGGGGTTCTTCAACGACTGGCCTTCGCCATAAACGTTTTGGAGACGGAAAATGACAGTTGGAATTCCGAGGGCCCTGCCGGCAATTCGAACTAAGTCCTCTTGCGCCAACTTCGTAGCCGCATAGATGGATGCGGGAGCGGTTTTTGCGTCCTCGCGCGTAGCCGTTGCCCCAATTGGGCCTTTGCAGTTCGGGCATTCGGGCTGCCATTGTTGGCAGTGAAGCATCTCCCCGGAACGCGTTGATGGAAAAACTACCCCGCAGTTGGCGCACTGGTATGCACCCTCGCCATAAACTGACCGCGACGATGCGAGAACGATCTTTCCAACTTTGTGTTTGTGATTGGCCAGATAATGGAGTAGGGACGCCGTCCCCCCTACGTTTGTCTCTGTGTATCGGGAGATCTCGTACATCGATTGACCAGTACCGGTTTCCGCCGCCAGATGCACGACGCATTGGGCTTCTTCGAGCGCTGGCCTCCAGTCGTCAGCTCTGCATACATCGCCGCGGAGGACTTCGACATTCTCGGATTTGAGCAATGACACGGAAGCCAGGTCGGGGACGTGTCCGTGGATCTGGGGCTTTAGATTATCAAATAGTAAAAGCCTTTGATTCTGCTCTGCCAGCAAGCGGGCCACCTGCAATCCGATAAAGCCGAGGCCGCCTGTAATCACTATCTTTCCGTTCATAGACTATCTCCCTGTTTCCGTGTGCAAGTCCAGTCACCCGAGTCGCTACTTGACGGAGTGCGGCAGATTATTGGCACTCGCGATAGAGGGCCAGGGTCTCCGCGCCGCACTTATTCCAGCTGTACTGCGCGGCAACGCGGAATCCACGCTCGACAGCATGCTTCCGCGCCTCTTCATCTGTACTTGCTTTCTCCAACGCGGCGCAAAGAGCGTTGAGGTCGCTCGGATCAAAATAGAAAGGGGCATCGCAGCTGATCTCCGGGATCGACGAGGTATTGCTGGCGAGAACTGGACAACCGCTTGCCATTGCTTCCAGGGGAGGAAAACCGAAGCCCTCGTAGAGCGATGGGTAAACGAACAGCCGCGCGGCCGCATACGCTTCAGCTAGTAACGCGTCATCAGCCTCTGGTACAAGAACAAGGCTGTCTGTCAGTTCCAGCTTGCGGGCCAAATCGGATTCGGCGCCGGTCAAGTTCCCGCCACCCAATACAAGCAGATCGAAAGAACGATCCATTCGGCTTTCATGGAAGGCTCTAAGTAAATTGTTAAAGTTCTTGTAAGCCGCCCGCGATCCGACAAAAAGAAGAAATCCGCGCCGCAGCCGCTTTGCCAGGTATGCAGAAGCCAATGTGCTCCGTGCTAATTTGGTTAGACCATGGTGAATGACTCTCACCTTTGAATGGTCAACCGCGTAAAAAGCGAGCAGGTCTTTTAGACTTGATTCCGAGACGCAGATGATTGCATCGGCCTCGGCGAACTGCATCCTCTTGGCATCCAGGATTCGCTTGGCTGCCGGAAAAAACTCTGGGTAGCGCTCATGGGCGCAGTCGTGGTGTGTCACGACAATTCGATGCGTCCTGACCATGGGCATATTGCGATAGAGAGTGGGGTGATAGACGTCCGCCTTGCCCAGCCATAGCGCCATCAAATTCCCAAATACTTCGTTCGCCATGTACCGGCTCTTCCCCGCGTGCAGGCGGGATCTCAAGCCCCACACTCGAGTCTCCGGAGCGGATAACCCGCCTAGCGGGAGATTCAGGTTATTAAGCCCCAAAGCAAGCTGGGTCCGAACATCATCCACCGTGCTCAGATAGCGCAGCAGTTCAAAGTGGTACCGTGACGCTCCGCCCGCGTTTTGCAGTGAGAACACTTGATGGTCGTACTGGATTCGCATGATTTGATCAGATGGATTGTTCAATTAGAACCGGGTCGCAGCTGCAATTTCGGCTATCATCCTATGCGCTGCCTTGTCCCGCCGACTTTAACGTACTTCCGAAGGTCTAGGCCGACGCGACCGATCTCGCTGCGGGAAAATTGCTTGGATTGTTGCTCCTGCAAAACCGGCGACCACGCCGGCTAGCCGATTCCAGTAAACAGCCCGGAGCAATGGTCTTTGAAGATTGACAACCGCGCCTCCAATCGAGCGAACGACCACTTCGCTTGCGGCGCATAAGGCTCCAGGGTGACCAGCGAATAAAACCCGGCCAGTCAAATGCCCGAAGCCGACTCCATATCGATAATTCTTCTCGGCATCACTCGGCGCAAACTTGGGCAAAGAATGGTAAACCTGAAGTTGGCCTACGTATTCTATTCGGCATCGGGCGCTTAGCATACGGACCAGTAATTCTGTTTCCTCTCCTGCTCCCATCGGCGTGCCTGCACCGAGACATTCATCAAAATACGCACCAGCACGTTCCAGCGCACGACGCCGCACAAAGATCCCCACGGAGATGCAGAGCTTGAAAACATTGCTGAACGAAACCCTGCGCGAGACCCCCAGGGGGCGCTTCCCATAAGATAATCCCGCATCTGGGTCATACACGCCCGTACAGATACAGTCCACTGCAGGGTTCTGCTCAAAATAAAGTGCGACCTTGGATAATAGGCTCGGTTCATACCAGCAGTCGTCGTCGGGAAACGCAACAATTTCCCCACAGTAATTCTCTAGTCCGATATTCCGAGCCTTTGACAACGGAACTCGAATCCCCGTTCGTACCTCGACGAATCGAACCGCGGGAGGGAGCGCGTCACAGGAAGAAGGCCGTATCGTGCTCTGGTTAACAAGGATTAACTCAACTCCCTGCGTGAGCGATTGATCTCCAATGCTGCGCATGAATCGGTCCAGCTCATCTGCTCGATCGAATCCGGTGACAATAAGTGTAAATTTCAAGAATGCTCCCTTCGAAATCCACAAATGCGCGCCACGGTTCGCCCCCGTAATACTCCAAGCAAAACGCTCACTATTACGGAGAAACATAAGAGGTAAAGAACGATGGACTGAGATTCGCCCCGATTTATACCTTGCGGAATCGAAAAGAAAAGCAATAGCGGAAGCGGGGATCTAATAAGACGCGAGGCGAGAAGGCGTGCAGAGCCCGCCAGGCATAGCGGAACGAAAACCACCGCAGCGAATCCAAAGTTTGCAACCCCTTCTCCTAGGGGTGTGTACGCGTATCCCATCCCACCGATGCCCTCATATTGCCGGGAGAACATGATTGCAAGGCTTTCAGGCTTGTCCCAAAGTCCGAGACTGGGAACAAAGAATTCAGGCAGTCTCAGGTAACTCCAACCCAACCACAGGTTGCCGTGAGAATTGAGGTGGTCCAGCAAGGGAAAATGCGGGAAGACAAATTCTCCGAGTAGGCTAAGATAGAATGTCACCGACCCGATGTCTGATGTTTCTATCAGGAGCGATGATCGACTCAAACCGAGATAAAGCAGGAACGGAATTGCTACGGCAGCAAGAAGGGCCACTAATCGCCCTTTGCCTCTTAGACAGAGGAGTGTAGCGGCAAATCCCGTAAAGAAAAGCAATTCATTTCTATTGCCCAGCCGGAGAGATATATACGGAAACACCAGCATTACACATCCGGCAACGATGACTTGCAACCGTGACAATGCACTTCGCAAGCGGCGAGTACTCCAGACAATTGCGCAGACGATTAGCCAGCAAGCGAAGAATAGTGGCAGGAGCCACGACTTTCCGGCTCTCGCAGTATTTATCAGTTCGATTCGCGATGCAGTATCGATGATATCTGCGGCTCCCGAGAAGTAGAAATTGGACAAGTACAACAATGCAATCCCCACCCCAATGGAAAGGAAGAGGTTCACTCCGAGGCGAGTCACACGGATGTTATCGCACCACATAATTACCTTCTCAAGGTAAGCATCGGCCCGTTTCTTTGAGAATGCCACCCCCATAAAGAACCAGAGGTGTGTGAGCATAAGCGACTGCATCAGCATCCCATCCCATATCACCGTGTACGGGAACGGAAAGACATTCAAATCACTGGTCAAGAGACCGAGCGGGACAGTTGTGTAGAGCGCGCAGGTGATCGGAAGGAACAAAAAGACGGGCCCGATTCTGTGCCCATAGCGCAGGTATGTCAAGGATCCCCAGGCGATGGCCTCAAGGACATTCAGAAGGAGTATGCACTGCCACGTCCCAGGTGAGGGTGTTTGAAACTTCCAGAGTAGAGTTTTCGCGACAAGAAAGGCCAAGTAGAAGAGAAGCATACTCGCGGAGATGATGAATTCGCGGCTCATTCTTTCGGTTGCCCTGAGTTGGCTGCTCATAGCTTGAGGAGACGCGGAATGCCATTTTACGGTATGCGGGACTTTCTTTGTCTTGGCGGCCATATCAACCCGCGATCTCCACTTTCACTGCATCCGGGCCGCTCGAGATAAAATTCGGAGCATGTCGAAGGACAGTTGCGGACAAGGCAATCAGGATCAGAGATTCGGTCAGGATTACAGTCCATGCTACTCCAAAATGAGCGTACCGGGGAACGAGAATTGCTAGCGCCGTGATATTAACTATGCCAGCCATCACCGTGATCACATTTAGCTGCTTATCGAGGCCGCGAGGGAGCATAAACTGGTAACCCAAAGTGAGATTGCATATCACTAGTGGCAACGACAATGAGAGAATTCGCAGCACCGGTACAACGGTCTCATATCCCTTTCCGAGAAAAAGCCTTACGCCAAAGGGCGCACAGACGTATGACGCGAGAGAAAGAACACACCCCAGGCAAGCGCTGAAGAGTAGAGTATATCGGCCCAATTGTTCTGCTTGCCTCGGATCATGCACCATCAGATGGTTCATTCTCGGATAGATAGTTTGCGTAATTGGGATGGTCGTATTTACAAGAACGTTATTGATTTTTTCTGCGGCGGCGTAATAGGCAACCGAGACAGGTGCAGTAAATAGCCCCAAGACAAGAGTGTTGGCCGTCGTATATAGAGTGATGGTTCCCTTATAGAGAAATATCGCCGTAGCGGCCTTAAGAGTTTCCGTCGCATTTCTTATCGTGAGCTTGCAGATTGGAAACTCCCGATACACATTGGCAAGAAGGAACAATGCTGACGCCGAGTACCAAAAGCATTGGAGGCATAGAACGAGCCAATCATCCTTCGGCGAGTGAATGAATATGAAAACCGAAGTCGCAAAGAGAGCCTTGCTCGAGATATCGACGATCGAGACTACACGCATCCGCTCGAGCCCTAGGTAGAACCACCCGACATTGAAACCCTGCGCGATTCCCGCCAACGCTCCTGCGAACATTGCCACCCGATTGCCACTGAACTGTGGCACCCAGGCCACGACCGCGCTAGCAGTCAATAGACACAACAGGGAAAGAATTGTCTTTGCACCAATAACTCCAATAAAGATTTCGCCGATCTTTTCGGGGTCACCTCGATGCCGAGCGATCTCACGTGTCCCGGAGAGCGCAAAACCGAATTCAACCACAATGGTTGTGTACAACCCGAACGCTTGTGCAAGTGCGACCGAACCCCAGTGACTTGGGCCCAGAATACGTGCCAAATAGGGAAGGGTGACAAGCGGGGCTATGTATCCAGCCAATTGCATTCCGGATAGCGACACCGCGTTATGAACGAGCGGGCTATGTCGGATTCGTCTCCAGTGAATTGCTCGCACCACCTTCATAGCGGCCTGACGCGCCTGTCTGAACAGGAAGATCCTCTTCTTTCGCTCACTGAAACACCTGCCTGTTATTCAACGCGAGTGCGCCCCAGGTTTCTTATTCTCTCCCTGGTCTGCCCATTCTCCTGGGAGATTGGACTGCAATTCATAGAGTTCTGCAGTCCAAGTGAGATAATTTGGAGCGATCGGTACCTTGACCCACTTAGGGCTGTTCTAAGTTTCATCGACGCTTGCAGCGCGCCTTATCATGACTGCGTTTTTCAGATTCCGGAACCGCCGGGCAGTGCAAGGGTCAGACTGGACAAGTTCCTTCCACCTCAGGAATAGAATCAGAGAGCATCCCGCAATGATTCCAGCGCTCGTGAAGAGCAACAAGATGGCAGTGCGCCTCGGAGCCGACTTTTCGTCCGGTTCAATCGCCGGTTCTACCACCTGGATGGTCGTCGCGTCTTTGGATTCATCCAGCCTGGCTGCGTCAAATTGTTTCATCAGCATGTCGTACAGGGCTTGCTGATACTGCAGTTCGTGCTCGGCGTGAAGATATTCCAGGCCTGCGCTGGGAACATTTCCGAGTCCAAGACCGGCAATTCCCGGCCCGTGATTGCTCTGTTCAAGTTGCGCCTCTTGGGACTCGAGCGAAGCCAGTTCTTTCTCTGCCAATTGCACTTCGGGGTTTTGCTCCGTCGAATACGAGCGAAGCGCCTGAACCTCAACCTGTTTGGCTGCGACCTGCGCGCGAAGGGCGGCAAGGCCTTCGATCATCGCTTTGGCCTGCGCGTCCAACTGGACAAGTCCTTTTTGCTGTTGAACCTGCTGGAAGGCAAGTGCGGCTGAGACCAACGCCTCCCTGGCCTGCTTCAACTGCTCCTCGTAGAAGAGCCGGCGCTGCGAGGCTTCGGTTACAGCAAGGGTCTTCGTGAGATTGCGGAGTTCGTCGGTATATGCGTTCGCCATCTCAGCGACGCGCTTCTTATCCTTATCCGTAACTGAGACGGCGATGAATCCGGCCTTTTCAGAGGTAACCTCGGTAAAACCTGCCAGCTTCTTGCGTGCTTCCGTCATATCCTTGGCACGGTATTCCTTTTCCAGGCTGAACTTTTGGATGATCGCATCGGCGATGGGCCGTGAAGTAAGCAAACCCACGTATATATCGTTGGGATTCTTCAGACCCATTCCACCACCTGCCATCGCAGCCAGGGAGCCGCCGCCAAGGCCGGTCAGTTGGCTCATCAGCATCGTGGCCGACGACTGTGTCTGCTGTGGCGGCATGATTCTTGTAGTTGCCGTGTATCTCACCGGCAATACAAAGCAGAGAACCAGGCCAATCAACGCGGCAGCACCCGTGACTTTTGTGATCAAGCCTTTGCGGTGGGCGAGATGCGTGAACACTTCGATCAGACTGACTTCATAGCCATCGGTGGGCACCTTCGGTGCGGAGATGCCGTCCATTGTCGCTGCCGTTTCTTCGGTGGAAAAGTCTTTCCCTGTCATCGCTATCGCCATTATGGGAGTACCGTTGCAAGCACGGCGCCCGTCATGGCAGCTCCCGAGATAATTTGGGCGTAATTTGCAAAGTTCTGGAGTCCGTTTGAAGTTTTGAGCTTTTGCGGGACGACAATTGTATCTCCAGGAAACATCGTTAAGTTCTCAAAGTTGCCGTGAGTGTGATTGTTCCGGCTTTGCCGACTGATTACCGTTCCATCGGCGCGGATCACGAAAATGCGCTTTCCGTCCGCCTCCCTTGCCGGACCACCGGCTGCGTCGAGATAGGCGCTGAGCCGATTCCGATCTTCAAAACGGAAGGCATTGGCATTGTATACAGCACCGCTTACCTGAACAGTGGCGGGCTGAGGCGGAATATAGAAGGCATCTCCATCTTCAAGTGGAAAGTTCGGGATATCCTCGACGGTTGCAGCTCCAGGCTTCATTCCCAGAACGATCCGGCCTGTCGGCTGGATTGCAGAGATTCTCGCGATTGCAGCCTGCTGCAAGCCCAGTTGTGCCTGCTGGTCGGCCGCTGTCTGACCGGTTGTCGGAGTTGCATTCGCATATTTGGAAACGAGTTCCGTTTGCATCTGTTCGGAGGCTTGCTTGAGTTCTTTCTCCTGTGCGAGACGTGTCGACACGCGGGTAAGTATGGAGGCGTAGAGATATGAGTGCGGCGTAAGGCCCCCGGCCCTTTCGACAACTTCTCTCAAGGTGTCGCCGGGATTGACTCGGTACACGCCCGACGCGTTGACCTCTCCACCCACCCGGACAAAGGAAGCGTGCTTTTCCATCGGCAATTCGAGATCTGCTCGCGAGAAGATAGTGACCACGTCTCCAGGCTTCAATAGCTGGTTGTCGGAAGATGCGGGATTGTCGATTGCGCTAGCGAGCCGAAATGGGATCAAACGCGTGCTCAGATCGCGCTCGTCGAGACGCTCGATCAGCGCATATTCCCAGTTGATCTCCGCCGTGTTCTTGCCGATGGAGGAAACCGTCTTGGAACCCGCGCCTTCCGGCTGATCGGGGCGGAGGCTCCCAAAGGAACCCGTGCCCGGATTCCCCAACGCATCCGTGCGTGGATTCCCCAACGCATCCGTGCGTGGATTGCCGATTGCATCCATAAGCGGGTTGCCTTGTGCATCCGCGGCCCGCTTGGCGAAGGGACGATTGGGTCCAGGTTGAACAAGATGATTCTGCTGGTTCCAATAGTCGCGCGTAATCAGGAAGGCCCGGGAAGGGATCAGGTCCGTCACGCGCATTCCGTCCTTCCAGGGATAAAGGCCGGGCTCGGAAATATTGCCTCGCAAGGTCACGGCATTCGCAAACTTCGGCGAAAGTGGAAAGATGCGCAGCAGGTCTCCATCTCTGACTAACCGGGCTTTTCCCGGCGCGTCGAGAGCGAATTCGTCAACATGCCGGCTGCTGTGGTTTTCAATCCGTTCCAGCACTACCCGCTCGATGTCGGCCAGAGTGGTGATTCCTCCCGCGTTCTCAAGAGCCGCCTCGACAGTGGATTCCCCTTTGAGCTCATAGATGCCGGGTTGGTTCACATCGCCGGTGATGGCCATCTGGGGTCCAATGTGAGGGATAAAGATCACATCGCCCGGCAGCAGCCGGACATCGTGGGATTTATCGCCCTTTTCGATCAGATCGTAGAGATCGAACTCGATTGCGGTCTGTCCATTGCGGCGCAGTTGAATACGGCGCATGCTTCCAGTTGCGGATGGCCCCCCAGAGGCGAAGAGCGCATCCACAAGGGTACTCAGGGAACTGACCGTGTAGGCGCCTGGCTGCCGGGCGTCGCCCAGGACAAAGATCTGGATGGAGCGAAGCTGGCCCAAAGTAACATTTAGCTCAAAGTCCTTGAAAAGAGCGTTGATGGCCGAATGCAGATACCCTTCGACTTGCTCATAGCGCAAGCCTGCCACGGTCAACGTCCCAACCCTGGGCAGATTGATCTGTCCATTTCTGTCCACGGTTACGCGAGAATCGAGTTCGATCTTTCCCCATACCCGGATCAGCAGTTGATCTCCCGGTCCGATTACGTAGTCGGCCGGAACAGGCACATTCTCGACCGGCGCGAACGTCGTTGGGACCTGGTCGAAGAGCTGTCGGCCGTACACCGGGAGTCGGCGCCCTGTCGCATCCTCTGCATACTGTTCAAATTCTGACCGTGCTGTGACCGGCCCGATGATACGCGTGGGGCTGGGCACTGCGGTGGGCTCCTCAGCATCGGGAAGATTTCGCGTCAATGGGGCTCTAGTACCGGGAGTGCGATCGACGGAGACCTGGTCCGGCCCCTGAAGGGGAGCTTGCCCAGTGTCGGGGGCCCCCGCATGCGCGTTTGTTGGATCTGACGGGGCTCCGACGGACGGCGTAGTCAATACAGATTGGCCCGCGCAAAGCGCGCCGGAGAGGAAGAGCGAGATAGATATTCTCTTGATCATAAGGCGAAAGCAGTTCTTCATTTCAAGTTGGCGTTTGCCGGAAAGTACCCCGTGAGTATTGCTTATCAATGGCCGCGCCGGCCAGCCAGTGCGGGAGCTTGATGGTTCAGCGTACTGACCTCCCGGCCTCTGAACCGGACTGCCGTTCGTATATTGCAGGCCTTGGTGCCAGGACATCGAGCCAGAACGCTGTGTAGGCGCGCGCTGCTGCTCGGGAATCGGTATAGATGGTCTTATCCGACGAAGAATGCCTGGAGAGCCAGGGATGCACCAACACCATCGTCGTCAATGCCGCGGTGACCATAGTCGGATCCAGGTTGCGGACCTTGCCGTTCTGAACGTTCATCGCCATATACTTGCTGATCGCTGAAAAGGCCGGCGAGAGACACTCGTCGCAGAAAATATCGGCCTTCCATTGCATCTCAAGCAATGCCACCGCGATCAGCCGCAGCAGTTCCGGCGAGTAATTGAGGATGTCGGTAAGAAACTCGATGATCTTCGGCAAGATTATTTCCGGAGCTTCGGCTTCCGCCAGACCCTCTAGCAAGTCCCGGCGAAACTTCATCACCGAACTGCGCGCGCGCAAGGCGGACCAGAACAGGTCATCCTTGCGTTCAAAATGGCGAAAGATAGTGTTTTCGCTTACGTCGGCAAGGCGGGCAATTTCGCGTGTGCTGGTCCCGTGATATCCCTGGCGCGCAAAAAGCTGCGATGCGGCTGCGACGATTTTTTCTTTCTGGGTTGAGCTCTTGACTTGTAATGGCATCGTCGCTCCTTGCGCGTCAAGACCGGGACATTGGCAGCAAGCCGTTAAGTCTGCTCTCAATGGGCTGTTGATCTTTGATGGTGCCCGTTGGAGGGGTACTCACGGAGCACAATTGGAATGGATTTGGTCTTGTGTCTACAAAGGCTGCTTGGCAACATTAGAGCATTTTCGGAATACACATAGACTTTTTAAGAGCATTGAAAGGTGGCTTTTTCTTGAGGAAAAAGCCACTTAGCATCGTGCCTTCGGTCTACACCAATTCCGAAAATGCTATAGCGCGTTACATGCTCCCACGCTGACACAATCGCCGGCACCGTCATGCAGTTCTCAGGTTATCCGGAGCGATTGCCTCAAGGATGGCGGCGTGCAGGGTAGCACCGCAAAATGGCAGGTTTACTGCTGGCCTGGATGTTTTTTGTCGGGGCGCGCTAGCTTTGCTCCGCTACATATTCCAGATCTTCGGCGCCAACTTCGATTGCGGCAAATTGGTTAATCATCTCGAGGGCGAGAACGAATCGCAGTCCATTGCCTTTTCGAACCAAAATACCCTGCAGGCCCTGCATCGAGCCGCTCTTGATGCGGACCTTCTTGCCTACCACAAGCTCCCGGTACGGCTCCACGTTCCGACCCCGAACGCCGGAGCGAAGCAATTCGATCTCTGCATCCGGAACCGGCACCTGTTCCCGGTTGTTGCCGACTATGTGAATGACCCCGGGCGACTGCAGCACGTTGCCGCGCTGCCGACAGTTTATATGTACGAATAAGTACGATGGGAACAAGGGAAGTACAGTTCGAACACGTTGCCGGTTCTTCCAAACTCTGACCGTTTCGTAGGTCGGGAGAAATGATTCAACCTCCCGCAGCGCAAGTTGCCTTGCGGCGGACTTTTCGTTTTGCGGAAGAGTAAAGACGGCATACCACCTGCGGTCCGCTGACCCATCCATGGCAGCCGGGATGAGGCATGCATCGGAGCCCATTCTGCTGTCCTGAACTTGCGGGCTCACTGGCTGTCTCGTTTCTCGCCTGGGCGCCCTGCAAACGCCTCAGAGGTCAACTTCCGGGCTCTATCGGTTGGCTGCATGCACGGATCTCCTGAAGACCGTCTTGCGCAAGGCTTCGCCATGCTGACTTAGCAAGTCGGCGCCAAACAGAACCGCATCTTCAACATTCCCTTGAAAACGCTGTCTGGGATAACAAAAAGCAAGCAGTCCGGGAGCCAGGTTCAGATGCCCTTAAATCATATTTTTCTAGTCCGTTCAGTACCAATGCTCCTGGTGCCGTGAGAATACTTGCTCAGAGTGATACTGATTGCGGATGTGTTTCTTATAAGTAAGAGTAAGCCATTGCTCTTCTCTTGGATAGCGTCAAGGAGTGTGGAAATCTGCCAATTCGCGTCACGGGTTTATTATAGCAGAGGAAATTGGCATTCTGCAAGGTCCGAAGATGTATTGGATTGCGTCCACCAATGTGTGGGAGCACATGCTCTCACTTGCCGGCGCTCCGACCCCTTGCCAGACTTGTTTCTCCGGTGAATAAGAGGTTTTTTAAGAAGATTGCCGCATTTGGCGAACTGGTGCGTCAGTCCCGTATACACGGCAAAACAGAAGTTCCTCACTGAAGAGCTCATCGATTCTCTACAAGCAGAGCATCTTCCTTCAAGGAATGAGATGCCCGCCATTGGAAATCTGTCTCGGTCCGGAACTGGGTTGTGACCCCGATTCTGCTTACAAGCCGCTCGAAACGGGGGTCGACCATGAGAGGCTTGAGGATCGGATCGGATCGAAATCCGAGACTCCACAACGCACCTTCGGCGTAGGCCGTTTCGAGCCACGTAATTGCTTCCTGGCGGTTGTCCAGTCCCATGCTTACGATTGCAAGTGCGTACCCATTGCTCTTTCTGTTTGTTTCACGGTAATTTGCCAGCTGTGCATGCTTCTTCCGGGCGTTATTCTTGTCACCGGAGATTGCGTACGCGTAGCCGAGAATTCCCTGCAATGTGTGATTCTGCGGAAAGTCAGACACAGCCTTCTCCAGGCGACCGATATTCGAATCAACGTGGCCATTCTGGACCAAAACAAGCGCCTCTACCGCAGTAACGAGGCCCCCATCTCCACCCCCGGCTCTCATTTGTGCAGCTTGATCCAGGACCTGTCGAAAGTCCCCGTCCAAGTACACAATCCAGCACAGAAGACTGCCCAGTGAGCAAACCAGCGGATTAAGCCTCCAAGCCTCCCAAGCGCATTGCTGGGCCTGAAGATTCCTGCCTTCAGCAATGTGCATCGTAGCCATGCCGGCTAGGGCGAACGAGGAGGGCCGCTTGCGTATAACTTCTTCGAAACCGGCTCGCGCCTGGCGCCAGTTGCGGTTGTAGAGCATATCGATCCACGCAGCGGGACATTTGGCGTCAAAGTACTCGGAATCCAATTGCGGCATTCTCCTCAATGCCTCCACGGCGCTGGGATATGCCATGGCTCCGTCCATAAGGTCGTTCAGGGTGCAGAAGATCATGGCATTGGCAAGGCCAGTAAAGGCTGCAGCGTTACATGGATCCTTGTCGATGGCCTTGCGATAGAGGTCCGCAATGGTCTGGATGTTTCTCTCCGATCGCGTTTCCCACATGCCGTCAGCAGCCATGGTCAGGTCGATCGAACTTCGCTTTCCAGACTCAAGCGTTTCGCCTAATCGCACGTGCGCCGCTCCGGGTTCCTCGGCAAGGCCCGCAAGCCAGCGATCGATCTCTTCCTCGTAAGCGAAAACAGAACCCTTGTGCCCGCCAAAGTGATGCACAGGCAATCCATTGCAGTCATGCCACCGTTGCACGGTCCGCAGGCTCCGACCCAGGAACTCGGCAATGGCCTTCCACGAATCTAGACGCTTCTTAGTCACAGTAGTACCCACTCCCGTGAAAGAACGATCCCAAAGTAGACGTTGCTTGCAAGAGCGAAGAGAATTCCTTACCCGACTGTTCTGAATGAAGTGGAAGTGATATCACTCCAACGACATTTTCGATGCCGGACCGGGCATTCTTTATACTTTGAACCGCGAAGCAGACGGGAATTATATACGTAACAACATAATACAACTAACTGCTCACTATATTGGCAGATATTTCCTTCACCTGACGTTCGGCTGCGTATATTGGCGTCACTTGACGTAGGAAATATGTGAGTACCTACTCACCAGTCGTTCGTCTTGTAACGATCCCGTATAGTGTACTCCCAGCCTCGCAAGGATGGTAGCCCGACTCTTGATCGAGGTTTGTGATAGAGGTCACGCGTCTTCCCCCCCTTTTCCGTCGAGGACGCTCTTCGCGCGTCCTTAAGAATCTCGTGAATAAGTGGAGCGACCAACTTTCCTTCTCCTCGTCCAGCGCGTGGTAGGCGGCTCCTGGACGAATCCATAATTCCCGCCGGGTTGGATGCCGCTGAGGCTGCCGCCTGCCCCCGGGAACAAAGACGGGAACGTCCGAGAATCTGGCTTAAAGCACTGATTTTAAGAAGGAATGAAGGAGTTGGAAGTGGCCAAGGGGATTGAACCGCGGAGGCCAGTCCTCCCCTACTCTCTGGAACCGGAGGAATTATCGTCAGGAGATGCACAAAAAACAGACTCGGCCACAATTGCGTTCCGCGGGCCGAAGCCAATATAGCCTACTCACCTCTTGGAATCGAGCTGCAGTTCAATAAACTGGCCTTGCATCCTGATCGCAAGGTTGGCCGAATTTGTTTGGATGGCTTGCGGGACGTTGCGTAATCGGGGGGATGGCGAGCTTGCCAAGATCGGCCGAATCGGGCGCCAAATGGCCACGGCGAGTGAACTTTTCGAAGACCGATTCAGGTACTCCCTCCATCCACACATGCAACTCATAGTCTCCAGAAGAGACGTCGCGAAGATGAAATTCGCCGTTGCTATCTGCGATCACATAGAGAGGTGTGGAGAGAGCAAAGACGACAGCGCTTATCTCCGGATGAATGTTACAGAAGATGTACGACACACCCTCGCGGGAGAATATTACTTCTTTGGTGGAACCTGCTTTGTAAAGGCCGAGGTTGAATCGCTTGCCGTCGAAGAGCGAAAAGACATTATGAAAGAAAGGATCGGCGTTTGGAAATTGCACCACGCTACCGACCGGAACAACCAGTAGGTGAGGTTACTCATCGGAGTATTGGTTACCTTCATTCAGACGGGTCTCCAGCAAATGAAGCAAGACTCAGAAACTGCGCTGAAGCTCCGTCACCTCAGAAGAGCCCTCTCTCTTAAAGGATGAAGAATCTTCATCACCAGGTTTACGAACAATTACTCTTCTGACTTCAGGGTTGATTTGGTGACGTTGGCGCCATTGAAAGGGTGATCCAGAATCCCTGAAGTTGGCCGCTCTGCCCATCCCGCCCAAGAACGCCAAAATGAAGCTATTGTGTCCAAGGGTCGCAATGACCGGAAAAGCAAGAAAAATCCTGGGTTTCGGGTAGACAATTGATCGAAGGGCCTATCCTCCTTAGGATGCGATTCAATTGATCGTTCTCATATACTGAACGGTTACTCAGACTTTTTTGGTTGATGTGAACCGTCGCCGCAGGGAAAGGGACTTATGCGAATGGTTGGGCGAGTGGCCCTTGTTCTTTTGATGACAGTCGCAACTACGGCGCGTGCGCAGGCGGATCTTCATGCTGAAGCGGTCAGGCTCAATAATCGCGGTGTCGCACAGATGGGCCAGCAGTTCACCGAAAGAGCGGCAGATAGTTTTGCCGATGCGCTCAAGAAGGACCCAAAGCTGGCGCAGGCAGCAATCAATGAAGGCATTGCGCTGCTCACTCTGCAAAGGCTGGACGACGCCAAGAAGGCTCTTCAGCAGGCGATTGCGCTTGATCCGAGTAACGCGCAGGCGTGGTACAATCTGGGGCTTGCCCAGCGCTCGGGCAACGAGTTGGAGCCGGCTCTTGCCAGCTTTCAGCAGGCAGTGAAGTTCGATCCGAGAGATGCGGATTCCTATTATTTCGAGGGTGTCTGCTACCAGGAGATGAAGCAGTACGATAAGGCCATTCAGATTCTGCAGAAGGTGCTGGAGATCGAACCGCTGCACGCATCAGCGGAGTTTGCAACAGCGCGTACGCTGCAGCGCTCTGGACAGACGGCGGAGGCCAAGATACATTTTCAGCGCTTCCAGCACCTGACCAGCACCAAGATTGGAGCGCCGATCGGATTGTCTTACGGAGAGCAGGGGCACTACTCGACAGTGACACCAGTGCAGGAGTTGGAGAAATCCAAGAAGGGCATGATTCCTGTGCGGCTAGTGGCTCAATCGCTGCTTCCCCAAGCCTCGAAATTGAAGTCCGGCACGCCTGCGTTCACCACTACCGGCGGAGCCTGCATGATGGATGTGACCGGCGAAGGCCACATGGACCTGGTTCTGATGCAAACCGGCGCTCAAGCGATTCGAGTGCTTCACAACGAGGGGAACGGGCAGTTCATCGATCTCGATGCCGCTGGAGCGGGCCTGAGGGCGCAGGGCCGGGCGGTAGCTTGCGCGGTGGGCGACTATGATGGCGACGGACTGAACGATCTGGCTGTGGCCCTGGACGATGCTGTGCTTCTCTTCCACAATCTGGGCAAGGGGAAGTTTGAGGATGTGACAGCGGCCGCTGGTTTGGCGCCGCGCAATCGGCCTTCCGGAATCACGTTCGTTGACTACGATCACGACGGCGATCTGGACTTGCTTTTGACAGGAGAGCCGATAAAGCCTGGCGGCGCGCCGAATGTGTTGTGGCGCAACAACGGGAACAAGACATTTACAGAGTGGACGGAGCCAACAGGGTTGGGCGGAAGCGGGATGACAGCTGCCGCGATTCTGACTGATTTCAATAACGACCGTGCGGTTGACCTGGCTGTGACCGGCGACGGCGCTGCACCGCTCATCTATGTAAATCCGCGGGAAGGGAAGTATCCGGTGCAGCCGCTTTTTGAAGACAAGAAGCTGCCGGCGACTAGAGGAATCGCTGTATTGGATTTCAACAAGGACGGCTGGATGGACATCGCTGTTACCCACGTGGACGCTCCTGGGCTCACCTTGTGGCGCAATGTCGCGTGCTCCAACCCCAATTGCCGGAGATTTGAGCGCGTGGAGTTGCCATTGGAGGGCGCGCTGAAAGGATGGGGCGTGACACCCGTCGATATCGACAACGACGGTTGGATCGACTTGGCCACGATTGTCGAAACCAAGGCCGGTCCCAGGGTGCGAGTGCTTCGCAACAAAGGCGACGGAAGTTTTGAGGACGTCAGCCATGCACTGGGTTTGGACAGCATTGCGTTGAATGCTCCACGCGGACTTATTGCAGCCGATGTGGAGGGTGATGGCGCCCCTGATTTGATCGTGACGCAGTTGAATGCGCCTCCGATGTTGCTGCGTAATGAGGGCGGCAACAAGAATCATTTTGTCCGCCTGGACTTGGCCGGTCTCGCCGATAACAAGACAGCGCTGGGCGTGAAAGTAGAGGTCTTCGCAGGCGGGCAGTGGCAAAAGTGGGAACTGGCGGGAGCCTCAGGTTTCCAGACTCAGGCTCCGCCCCAGATTCTCGTTGGCCTTGGCGATGCGGAGGGCATCGATCTTCTGCGCATACTTTGGCCAACTGGCGTGCTGCAAGACGAGATCGATCTGCCCCACACTCAGGTGATTGCGATGAAGGAGGCCGACCGTCGTGGAAGTTCATGCCCTGTGCTGTTCGCCTGGGACGGGCATAAGTACCAGCTTGTGACGGATGTGATCGGTGCGGCGGTTGTGGGACACTGGTTCACGCCGACGCGTCGCAATATTCCCAATCCCGGCGAGTGGATCAAGATCGATGGGGAAAAGATCATGCCTGTGAATGGCAGGCTCAGCCTGCGCTTCATGGAGCCAATGGAGGAAGTCAACTACATCGACGAGTTGAGACTGATTGCGGTCGATCATCCCGAGAATGTCGAAGTCAATCCGGATGAGCGCTTCCTCGACGATCCACCGTTTGCCACAGGGCGCGTCGTGGCAACAGCGGGAGCCCGGCTGCCCGTGGGCGCCTGGGACGGTGAGGGCCACGATGCGCTGGATCAGGTGAGCAGGCGCGACCACAAGTTTGCCAGTGGTTTCACACCGCTGCCCTATGACGGCTTTGCCAACCCACACATGCTCACACTCGATCTGGGCGAAATCAAACCGAACGCTCCGCTGCGCTTGCTGATGACCGGCTATGTGAACTATTTCAGCGCAACCTCGCTATATGCTGCGTGGCAGGCTGGCGTGAAACCGATCTCGCCGTACGTCGAAGCGCAGTTGGCTGATGGTTCATGGCAGCGCATCGCGGATGATGTGGGCTTTCCTGCCGGCCTGGAGCGAACAATCGTGGTAGACCTGACTGGCAAACTGCCTGCGCGCGCTCGGCTTATTCGGCTCGTCACCAATCTGGAAATCTACTGGGACCAGGTACTGATCGACAATAATGGCGCGGCAGAGGAGCACACGGAGGAAGTTCCGCTCGCTTTGGCCATGCTTCATTTCCGCGGGTACCCGACCCAGATTGAAGGCGCAAGCCCAGGAGATCTGGACTACGATTACGATCGCGTGAGCCTGACCGGCCCCTTTCAACATCAGAGAGGCAGCTATACGCGCTTCGGCGACGTGACCGCTCTAGTAAAGGGCATTGACGATCGTTTCGCCATCTTCGGAACCGGCGAAGAGATTGCTGCGGAGTTTGACGTGACGCATCTGCCCCGGCTGCAGGAGCATTGGAAGCGTGACTATTTCTTTTACGCCAACGGGTTCGTGAAAGACATGGACTGGTGGGACGCGTCGCCGTTTACGGTGTCGCAATTGCCGTTCCATGCAATGAGCAAGTATCCTTACCCGGCGAACGAAAAGTTTCCCGACGACTCCGGTGCGCTGGACTATCAGATGAACTGGAACACCCGCTTCGACTCCGGCGAACAAGTACATTCTTACCGTTTCGAATATCGGCAGTCGCCGTCGTCCCCGGCAGACGACCAGGTGCCTGCCTCCGCTCTTAATGGTGTCGGGCAGGCGCGACCTTGATCGATCTGGTGTTTGACATGGCGATGCTTTAATGAGCGTTCCCGCGCATCGATAAATTGCTTTCTAAGAGTTGGCCGAGCTGCTCATCATTCAGATTGATAGCTAAATCCAGCCCCGAATGCATTTGCTGATTTCGATGACATACATGTGCGGGTTCAGGCCCGGCAGCAAAGGTTTTAAGCATCCGCTCTGACTTTGGGGAGCCCTGCAATTCTGTTGGTCCAGGAACGCAAAACGGTCGAGGCAGCCGTTGTCGAACTTTCATCTTGCAACAGGATTTGCAGGGCACTCCACAGCAATATTGCTGCCTGCTCTGTGGAACAAGAATCCTACCCCTTTTCCCCTCGCGGAACGGCGCGTTTCACCTATCGAAATCTTGTCCGGGCAGTTTTCCGATCCGAAAGCGGGGGCATGCGCGCACTTGTCCGACCACCGGCATGAACCGGAGCCGATTTTGCCGATTGACCACAATCTTTCACGAAAAAGACACAAATCACAACCTGTGCCTGGATCCATGAGATCACTGATTTTTTGAGGGAAAATTTGGAGGCGCGGGCCGGGATCGAACCGGCGCATAAAGGTTTTGCAGACCTTTTTCATAATTCGTAATCCCCTGTATTCATGGGGGTTCCGCACAATCGGACTCTAATTTGGTCCGACCTTGGTCCGACCCCCTTTGAAGATACCAAGCTCGCAACGCCCCGGAGATTGCGCTTGTTCCGGAGGTGACTTAACACCTGATTCTTGGTTTCGTGCAGGAAATCTTCGTGTCTCCAGCAAAATCGATTAGAAGCCAAATCGGAGTTCATGTTCAACAAAGGAGCAGATGCGGGTCGCCCACGTGTAGGCTCCCCAGACGCCTTTTGCATCATTGAATGCCTTCGTGATTTCGGTATCGGGAACCGCCGGTAAAATTGCACGGACTTTCTTCTGGATCCGCGATCGAACGGTGCGTTCTGGCACATTGTCGGCGTGGTGATAGATAGCTCCCAATTGAAAGCCCAGGTTGAGTACATTCGATTCCTGGACAGAAAGTAAAGACGCTGCAGTCTTCAGCCATTGTGAGACACGCTTCGCATGGAATTCGACTTCGTCCCAATCGGCCTGCTTTGGTTTAGGTTTCTGGCAGCCGGCAAACACGGCTTTTAGCGATTCATCGATGTGATCCGCGTCCTGCGGAGCCAAGAGGACACGGGCCTGCACTTCAAGCACTCTCAAAATTGCATTGACTTGATCAGGATCTTCTTGAGCCATCAACCCAAACTCGCCGCGGATGAGGACAACAGACTCCCAAAGATCGGCTCCGTAGAAACCGAGGTCTAGGGCCGCTAGAAGGCGCCTCTTATCGACACTCTCCAACGACGGGGGCTGGATCATCGGATAGTAGTTCTTGAAGACTATGGGATTGAGGGCTAGGCTCGAGATGATTTCGTCCCAAAACATGATTGAGACTGCGAATTTCCCCCGAGCCACCCGCTGATCGGAAAGTTGTCGCACCTTCGCTTGCAGAGTCGAATCGTGGTCCGTCGTCGTCGCGATAAAAAGCGCTGAGAACTTTCCTTTGAACTTCTCGGCTTCAGCAACTTCGTCTGACACATCTTTCATCACCAACGGATCTTTGTACCGCTTGCACTGAATGCCGACGCGCCGGCCAATTTCGTCGGGACCCCCCACATCCACGCCTTGCTGCGCTTGCCCCGTTCGTCCGTTCTTCGTGAGTTTTCGGC
>PKXI01000136.1:208-2972 GCA_003133425.1 Acidobacteriaceae bacterium | reverse complement strand
TCGCCGCAGACGATGGTCATGCCCGGCTTGGTGATGCCCAGCTCGGGACCGATGACGTGCACGATTCCCTGGTCGCGCGAGTTTACATCGTAGAGTTCAATTCCGAATTCGGCGCAGTTCTTGCGCAGGGTTTCGATCTGCGTGGCCGCGATCTGGTCGACGATGTTGAGCCGGCCTTCGAGGGTTGTGGGAACGTTGTGGTCCACGGTTGCGATGCAGCGATCGGGGCAGCGCACCTTGCGGTTGGCGAGCCGGAGGCCTTCAAATGCCTGGGGCGAAGTGACCTCGTGCAGCAACTGCAGGTCGATGTAGATCAGCGTCGGCTCGCCTTCGGGGGCGACAACGACGTGCCGTTCCCATACCTTTTCAAACAGTGTCTTTGGTTCGCTCATTGGTTGATTCAACCCATCCCTCAGGGGCTAAAGCCCCCGTCATTGTTGGTTCATTGTTGTCAGGGCTAAAGCCCTGACCTACCAGCCCAGACTTATCAGCCTTGCACTCTGAAAGCTGAGACTCAGGCGTTGACGAGCATCGTCTTTACTGTCTCGCGCACCTTGGCTCCCATCTCTGTGGTTGAGAGGACAGTCAGGCCTTGCTTGTTGCCACGCGCGAGATCCGGCGTGCGGAAGCCTTGCGCCAGCACCTTGCGGACCGACGCTTCAATCGCGGCGGCCTCGGCCTCAAGGCCGCCGGAGTGGCGCAGGACGAGTGCGCCAGTGAGGATGGCGCCGAGCGGATTGGCCAGGCCCTTGCCTGCGATGTCGGGCGCGGAGCCGTGTACCGGTTCGTACAAGTTGACCTTGCCGCCGATGGTGGCGGAGGGCAACATGCCGAGAGAGCCGGTAATTACCGCGGACTCATCGCTGAGAATGTCACCGAACAAATTCTCCGTCAGCACCACGTCGTAGCTGCGCGGCTGGTTCATCAGGTGCATGGCCATGGCGTCCACATACTGATGCTCAAGCGTCACGTCGGGAAATTCCGCTGCTACTTCAATCACGGTTGCGCGCCAGAGCTGCGAAACTTCAAGCACGTTGGCCTTGTCGACGCTGGTGAGCTTTTTGCGGCGGCCTTGCGCGAGTTTGAAGGCGATGCGGGCCACACGGGCTACTTCATCGCGCGTGTAACGCATGGTGTTCCAGGCTTCGCCTTTGGCCTTGTTCCACTCGCGGGGCTGGCCGAAATAAAGTCCGCCGAGCAATTCGCGGACGAAGAGAATGTCGGCGCCTTCGACGATTTCGGGACGCAAGGGGCTGTTCACCGCAAGCTCTTTGAAGGCGAAGGCGGGGCGCAAGTTGGCGAAACCGCCGAGTGCCGAGCGGATTTGAAGCAGGCCGGCCTCGGGGCGCTTGTCGGGAGCCAGCGAGTTGAATTCATTGCCGCCCACGGCGCCGAGCAAAACTGCATCGGAGTTGAGTGCGGCTGCAAGCGTGTCTGCGGGCAGTGGCGTGCCATCCTGCACAATGGCGACGCCGCCGATGCGCCTGGCGTCAAACTCAAGCGTGTGACCGCCAATTGCAGCTACTTCCTTGAGTACAGCAACTGCTTCGTTGGTGACTTCGGGGCCGATGCCGTCGCCGGCCGTGACTAGAATCTTCAGCTTCATTGCACTCTCTTCAGTTGTCAGTAATCAGTTGTCAGTAATCAGTTGTCAGTTGTCAGTCTCGGAGTTGGCCTTCAATCCAGTTCCGCGACTGCCTCGTGGCGCTTTTCGCGGATCTGGTCGGGCAGCAGGCCGACGAGGTCCTGGTCGTAGATGTTCTTCTTGCGGTCGGCCAGGGCCACAAAGCGGTAGTAGACGTGCTGCAACTCGTCGCGTGTGAGCGCGAAGCCCATCTGCTCAAGGCGATGGCGCAGCGCCGCGCGGCCGGAGTGCTTGCCCAGCACCAGGTGCGTCTTGGCAACGCCGACCAGAGCGGGAGTCATGATCTCGTAGCAGAGCGGGTTGGCCAGCATGCCGTGCTGATGAATGCCGGACTCGTGCGCAAATGCGTTGTCGCCCACGATGGCCTTGTTGGGCGAGGGTTTGAAGGTGATGATCTGGCCCAGCACCTGGCTGGTGGGATAGAGCTGGTCGAGCTTGATGGAGGTGGTCATGCCGTAGCGATCGCCACGTACATAAAGAGCGGCAGCGAGTTCTTCGAGAGCCGCGTTGCCGGCGCGCTCGCCGANNCGCCGATGCCGTTGATGGTGCACTCCACCTGTCGAGCGCCGGCATTGATTGCGGCCAGCGAGTTGGCAACGGCCAGTCCCAGGTCGTTGTGGCAGTGCGAAGACAGCACGATGCCCTGTGCATCGATGGCGGGAATGCGCTCGCGCACTTCGCGGAACAACCGGCCATATTCTTCCGGCGTGGTGTAGCCCACCGTGTCGGGCATGTTGATCGTGGTTGCGCCGGCCTCGACTGCCACACGCACCATCTCGACCAAAAAGTCGCGATCGGAACGGGTTGCGTCTTCGGGCGAAAACTCGACGTCGTCGACCAGCGAACGCGCCAACCGCACCGATTCCCCGGCAAGTTCGAGCGCTTCAGCGCGGCCGAGCTTCAGTTTGTATTCCAAATGCAGATCGCTCGACGCCAGGAAGACGTGGATGCGGGCTCGATCGGCAAATTGCAGAGCGCGCGCAGCCATTTCGATGTCTTCAGTTTTGGCGCGGGCCAGCGAGGCGATGCGCGGCTTGCGCACGGCCTGCGTAATAGTGGCAATGGCCGCGAAGTCGCCCTCCGAGGCCATGGCAAAGCCGGCCTCGATGATGTCCACGC
>PKXI01000136.1:0-165 GCA_003133425.1 Acidobacteriaceae bacterium | reverse complement strand
GGTCATGAGCTCGCCTATCAGGGAAAACACTTGTCTGACCTATCTAGTGTCTCGTAAAAGGGCCCTATAAGGCAAAGTTATAATTTTTGTGGAAGCGATTAGAATTGGTTATACAGTGAACAGTGGACCGTGGACAGTGGACGGTGGACAGTGAACAGTGGACAG
>PKXI01000155.1 GCA_003133425.1 Acidobacteriaceae bacterium | reverse complement strand
CATACACGGCGCTACATTCCTTCCTCAATTTACGGATAAGTTCTAAGGTTCGGCGTGAGAATTGAGAATTGAGAAGGCAGAATCGCTGTTTCATGTGATTTAAATCACAAAGCACGCTGCCACTGGCGGAGTATAACGTAGTTGCCATGTGCTTAGCGATTCCTGGAAAAGTGGAAGAGATTACCACCGACGGCATGATCCGCGTCGGTCGAGTGAACTTCGGCGGGGTAGTCAAGAACGTCTGCCTGGACTACGTTCCCGAGGTCGAGGTGGGCGACTATACCATTGTCCACGTTGGGTTTGCGATCTCCAAGATCGATGAGGAAACCGCCGAGCAAACGCTCAGAGACTTCCGCGAATTAGGTCTTCTGGACGAGGAGCTGGCCAGCGAGGAAGAAGCCTTCGCACGGGCGGCCAAGGCGCCGCAATCCTGCTGCCCTGATGGAAGCTGCTCCGGCCAATGAAATATCTTACAGAGTTTCGCAACGGCGAAATTGCGCAACGGATTGCGCGGGAGATTCACTCAGTTACTACGCGCCCGTGGAAGATCATGGAGGTCTGCGGCGGGCAAACCCATTCGATTATCCGGAACGGAATCGACCAGATGCTGCCTGCGGGCATCGAGATGATTCACGGGCCCGGCTGCCCGGTCTGCGTCACCCCTTTGGAACTGATCGACAAGGCGCTGGCCATCGCAGCTCAGCCGGGCGTGATCTTTTGTTCCTTCGGCGACATGCTGCGCGTTCCCGGTACCGAGGGTGATTTGTTTCAGGTAAAAGGCGCGGGTGGTGACGTGCGCGTGGTGTATTCGCCACTGGACGCGGTTGACCTCGCGGTCAAGAATCCCGATCGCCAGGTTGTGTTCTTTGGGGTCGGTTTTGAAACCACTGCTCCGGCGAACGCCATGAGCGTCCACCTGGCCAAGCGCCGGGGCCTCAAAAACTTTTCGGTGCTCGTGTCTCATGTTCTGGTTCCGCCGGCAATTGAAGCTATTCTTCAGTCGCCGGGAAACAAGGTGCAGGGATTTCTTCTGGCGGGGCACGTGTGCAGCGTGATGGGGTATTGGGAGTATCCGCCGCTGGCGGAAAAGTACAAAATTCCGCTGGTGGTCACCGGGTTTGAACCGCTCGATTTGCTTGATGGAATTCGGCGCGCTGTTGTTCAACTGGAAGCCGGCCGGCACGAAGTGGAGAACGCTTACAGCCGCGTGGTCACATTCGAGGGCAATCGAGCAGCGCAGAAGCTGCTCGCCGAGGTCTTCGAAGTGACGGATCGCGCGTGGCGCGGCATTGGCGTGATTCCACAGAGCGGTTGGCGGCTGAGTGAAGCCTATCGCGAATTCGACGCAGAAGAGCGTTTCCACATCACGGGCATTCATACTCAGGAGTCGACGCTGTGCCGCGCCGGAGATGTGCTGCGCGGAGCTATAAAGCCCGCCGAGTGCGCGGCCTTCGGGAAGGAATGCACGCCGCGGCATCCGCTGGGAGCGACGATGGTTTCGAGCGAAGGCGCTTGCGCGGCTTACTACAACTACGGACGATTTTTGTCGGCGGAAGAGCTGGCTAGTGCAGGCTCAGGGCTCACGGGAGCCGCTCATGGCTGAGCAATCGAAGACCGCGACGCCCGATTTGTCTAAATCGGTTCCTGATTTCTCGAATTGGTCTTGCCCGCTGCCTCTGGTCGGCTATCCAACCATCGTGATGGGACATGGCGGCGGTGGAAAGCTGGGCAACGAGCTGGTCGAGCATTTGTTTCTGCCTGCCTTTCGCAATCCTGCTCTGGAAAATCTTGGCGACGCTGCGGTGCTTGACCTCGCAGGCGGACGTGTTGCCATGAGCACGGATTCCTTTGTGGTGCAGCCGTTGTTTTTTCCTGGCGGATCGATTGGTGAGTTGGCTGTGAACGGTACGGTGAATGACTTGGCCGTGTCGGGCGCAGTGCCGCGATTCCTGAGCGCGAGCTTCATTCTGGAAGAAGGATTTCCGCTTGCGCAACTGGCGGCGATAGTGGAGTCAATGGCCAAGGCCGCGGCTACTGCCGGAGTGCAGATTGTAACCGGCGATACCAAGGTGGTGGAACGCGGACACGGCGACGGTTGCTACATCAATACGGCGGGCATTGGCGTGTTGCGCGAGGGTATTCAAGTGGGCCCTCACCGCGCCGAGCCTGGCGATGCGGTGCTGGTGTCAGGAACGATTGGCGACCACGGCATGGCGATTATGAGTGTTCGCGAAGGGCTTGAGTTCGAGAGCCAGATTCGGTCTGATTGCGCGGCGCTGAATGGCATGATTGCCGAAGTGCTGGACGCGGCGGGCGTTGCTGTTCACGCCATGCGCGATCCTACTCGCGGCGGACTTGCTTCTACGCTCAATGAGATTGCGCATTCATCGGGCGTGGGTATTGCGATCGATGAGGCCAGCCTGCCGGTGCGGGTTGAAGTGCAGTCAGCGTGCGAGTTGCTGGGCCTCGATCCGGTCTACGTGGCTAATGAGGGCAAGGCGGTGTTCTTCGTCGCTCCTGAGGCTGCGGATTTGGTTCTCAAGGTTTTGCGCGCGCATCCGCTGGGGCGCGAGGCGGCGCGCATCGGCCAGGTGACTGCGGAGCATAAGCGGATGCTGGTTGCGCGAACGGCCATGGGAGCAAATCGCGTGATTCCTATACAGATTGGCGAGCAGTTGCCGCGCATCTGCTAGGACTGCGCTCTTCAAAGCGGTTGGCACATTTTTCGGTCCAGAGTTTCGATGCTGTACGCTACGCGACTGCAGTGACTTCGAGAACCTCGACCGGTTCTTGGTCGGCAAACTTGATTTCTACCCCGTGGATCCAATCGGAGTTACTAAAAACGCCCAGGTGCTTTCCTGTGATAACTGACCTTAGTTTGTACTTAGCTGCGGGAATCAAGGGTAACTGCACGGTGGCTGAAGTTACATTCGACTTATTGCGGAAAAGCGCGATCATGCCGCTACCGCTGCGCTCGAGGCGCGCGAATCCGTCCCATGCAGCGGCGGTTGTTTGAAGCGAGCTTCCCAAGGGGAAAAAGCTTTCGCTGATCTTCGTGGCGCGCCGGAGCTTTTTGAACCACGCGATTTTTTCGTGGTACCACTCGAGGTCCGCGGTGGTGAGTTTGCGCAGGTCGCCGAGCAGGACCGGAGCCGATCCGATTACTGTTGCAAAAGCTTCTTGAATCGTTGGCAGCTCCGCGTGCATATTGCCGATCAACATGCTCTCAACAGGCATGGAGGCGGCGCGCTGATATAGCAACTGACGGGCCTGCAGGGGGCCGGCCGAATTCTGCTGACCATCAGCAACGTTGCTCATCCAATCAAGATCGCCGGCCGCGAGAAGGCCCGCGTCGATAATGTGTTTCTGGCCCCAGAGTTCGAAGGTTAGATCGAGCAGCACGTCGGGATGTTTCTCGTAAATCTTCGCGGTCACATACGAGATGCCTTCGTAAATCATGTTGAGAGATTCGGCCCAGTTGCCATGATGGTGATTTTTGGCCCAACAGCCCGGCGCCTCGCCGTAGGCATTGAAGATGGTTGTGAGGTTGAGCTTTACGTAGGCGAGATGGAAGCGATCGATGGCGTCGATGACGCGCGTGGCTGCGGAGTCACGAAAGTCAGTAGCCATGCACATGACTCCCTTGGCGCCGGCCGCGGTGCCGGTAATCTTGGGCTTGCCGTCCTGGTCGAGTGCTGCCCATTCAGGATGCTCGCGATAGATCGCGGTGGAGGTTCCTATTGCGGCGAGCGGAATCCACAAGCCCAGCCTCATGCCCCTGGCTTCGACCACATCCAGGATCGGCTGCAGGCCGCCTGGGAATGCGGTCAGATTCACTGCGTTCTCGGCGTATTCCTGTTGCCAGCCATCGTCGATGGTGAAGATATCCATCCCCATTGCACCCGCGGCATCCACAAGTTGAAGCACCAGGTTGTGGTTGACGTCGCGGTGGAACGGTTCCCAGGTGTTGTAGATCCACGGTGGTCCATGCCGGTCGACGCGGCGCTCAAGAATCTGCGCGGTGTAGGAGGGAAGCAGCCAGTGCGGATCGTTGAAGCCATCTCCGTTTCGGAAAGCGATCAGCGAAGCGGCGGCCGTTGTAAATTCTTCGCCACCGGCGAGAGAGCGCTCGAAGGGCATCAGGTCCGTGTCGTAGAGGACGCCGACGCGCACCAGGTCAGGGGAGTAGAAGCCGTCAATTTCTGTGCGCTTCATATAGCCGGGAATTTCGCTGAGCATGGCGATGCCATTGCCGGTGATGCTGTTGGCCACGAGCAGGCCCGCATCTTCTGAGCGGCCGGTGTAGAAGGTCTCGCGGGGAACCGTGCCGTACTGCGTGAGCAGCGTGGTTTCATTCGCCGATCCGAGTGCGATGCTGATGGCCTCGATATTCAGATGGGAAATATGAAGCGGGGAAGAGCCGGTGTTGTGTAACACAAGGTGTTTGCGGATCGCCGGGTGGCCGTTGTAGACGCGGTAAACCGCCGCCACTTCAAGTGCGAGCTCTTTGTGGCGCAATCGGATGGTCAGAGACTTTCCGTTGGGCAGTGCGGCCTGGTGCGCACCGAGCAGGTCGAAAACAGCGTTCGTTCCGGCACAGCTATGTCCGTTGCAGAGCAACGAAAACTCCTGACCCATGCGCATCTTTCCCGGCGCCGTGAAGTCCGCGTGCGTGGATAGATTGGAGAACTGCTGGGTGAAGAGTCCGGCATTGGGATGGAAGGCAATTGTTCTTTTGATCAACTCATTGCCGATGGTCCAGGTTTGACTTGCATCGGCGATGGCGGGATTTGCCTGACCGTTCAGAGCCTGGGAGAAAGCCCCTGGCGCGCAGGCGCAGCCAGAAGCCACCAGCAGACCGTTGCGGATTAATTCTCTTCTGCTCACGAAAGTCCGTGCGGAGTTTCTCATTGCCGTTCCTTATTTTTCGCGATTGATTGCGACCGAATGCTATCACGCGAGCGATTGGGCGCGTTGCGGACGGTGAGGGGTTCGGATGAGAGTTTTGCAACACATGGGGACATTGCGAGGAGGATCGCGGCACCGCGTGCGCTCAACGTTTGAGCGCAAGTGGGGCGTGTGTCCTGTTCCGAGTCAGTCTTAATTACCTTTCCCATTAGATAAGTCAAAGTTGGAAATAAATTAGTTAAAGCTATCTAACATCCGCTCCGAAGTTAGTAGTAACTACGACTCCGGAGCGGATGCCATAAACCGGCCGCTGCTCATCGGTGTTGAAAGGCAGTGACCTCCAAAGTGACTCGACTCCTTCTGTCCCTTCTTGGAGCGGTTGCGCTCGCGGCGTCGGGCTGCGCTGCTCCGGTGCAGGGCCCAATGCAGGGCACGGTCCAAGGGCCAACGCAGCGGGCTGCAGATCTTCGCGTGCCGAACTCGCCTGACGAAACGCAGGCAGTGACCCTCAGCGGCAATGTACATTTGCAGGCGCGGCCGGAGTTCGACCGGGGCATTGTGAACGCGGAGGCGCGGCTGGACCGGATGCTGTTGCTGCTGAAGGCATCACCGGCACAGCAGTCCGAGCTTGATGCACTGGTTGAGGCGCAGCAGAATCCTGCCTCACCGCTCTATCACCGTTGGCTGACGCCCGCAGAGTACGGGGCGCGGTTTGGAGTCAGCGCGCAGGACATGTCGCGCGTGACGGCTTGGCTCGCAGGGCATGTGTTTACGGTGATTGAAATTTCTCCGGGCAACCGGCTGGTTTTATTTTCCGGAACGGCGGGGCAGGTCTTCGACACATTCCACACCGAGATTCACCGCTATCGAGTGGAGGGAATCAGCCATATTGCGAATTCGCTGGACCCGCAGATTCCCGTGGCGCTGGCAGGGGTTGTGAGCGGGATTGTTTCGCTCAGCGATTTTCGGCGGACATCGGAGATCAAGGTGCGGACGGCGCTGGGAGCGCAGCAGGCGACTGCGACGCGAGGGATGGCGGGGTTGCGAGGAGGGTTCGGCGCCGGGCCGCTTTATTCGGCGGGCAGTACTCACTATTTGTTTCCGGCGGATTTTGCTGCGATCTACAATCTGAATCCGCTCTACAGTGCGGGGACATTGGGGAACGGAAGCTCGATTGCAATCGCCGGGCGGAGCAACATCAATCTCAGCGATGTTGCGGCATTCCGCTCGCTCTCTGGTCTGGCCGCGAAGACGCCAGTGGTGATTCTGGCGGGGGCTGATCCGGGGCTGGTCGCGAGCGATCAGGATGAGTCGACGCTGGACGTGGAGTGGGCTGGCGCGGTGGCGCCTGCGGCGACGGTTTCGCTGGTTGCTGCTGCTTCGACTTCCACGACCGACGGCGTGGACCTGGCGGCGCAGTACATTGTGAACCACAGAACAGCGCCGGTGGTCAGCNNTACAACAGCCTTTGGGAGCAGGCTGCAAGCGAGGGGATGAGCGTATTTGTTGCATCCGGCGACGCGGGTGCGGCGGGCTGTTCGGTGGGTTCCGCAGCCAGGGGCGCGCAGACCGCGGTGAATGGTCTTTGCAGTTCGCCCTACTCCACCTGCGTGGGCGGCACGGAGTTCAATGAAGGCTCGAATCCGGCGCAGTATTGGTCTTCGGCAAACGCCGCAGGCTATGGATCGGCACTGGGCTATATACCCGAAGAGGCGTGGAACGAGAGCGGAGCCAATGGCGGATCGGGGTTGTGGGCATCGGGCGGCGGGGCCAGCGTTGTGTACGCGCAGCCTGCCTGGCAGGCGGCAGTGACTGGCGCCGGCGCGGCCAGTGGCATGAGGGCGGTGCCGGACGTGGCGCTTTCTTCAGCCGGCCATGACGGGTACATGGTTTATGAGAATGGCGCGTACTGGATCATCTCCGGAACTTCGGCGGCAGCGCCGGCGTTTGCCGGAGTGATGGCTCTGGTGGTTGAAAGAACGGGCGGCCTGGGGCAGGGAAGCGCGAATGCGGAACTGTATTCGCTCGTCAACGCGGATCGCAATCCATTCCATGCGACGCAATCGGGAAACAACAGCGTTCCAGGCGTGGCGGGATTCTGGGCCAATGGCGCAGCCTATAACCTTGCCACTGGGCTGGGCTCGGTGGACGGTGCGGTGCTGGCCGGTATTTGGGGTTCTGGATCGGCGGCGCTGCCGACGCTCAACTTGACCGCGGCATCCAATATGGTTTCGGTTACCGCAGGCGGTTCGGCTACGATCAGTTTTTCAGCGATCACTGGCGGGTCGTTTGCCGGAGACATCGGGCTTTCGATGGGTGGCTTGGGGTCGGGCCTCACGGCAGTGTGGTCGGCCAATCCCATTACGCCAACTTCAAGCGTGAGCACAAATGCCGTGACACTGACGGTGACTGCGTCTTCCCTGGCAGCGCAAGGGAATTACAGTTTCATGGTGACGGCTGCGGGGGATTCGCTTGTTTCCACACAGAGCGTGACTGTGCAGGTGCAGAAGCTAAGGGCATGCTTTGGTCTTTTGCGCTCACTGCGCTTGCCGTGTGGCGCGCCGGTTCCGGTGCGATTGCCGATTCCGAAAATGGAGCGCTTGCGGGAGGATCAGTAAGAACCTGCTGTTGTGAATTTAAAGTTCATCGCATAAGTTCGCTAAAGTCTTGGGTAAGGACAGCAAGTCAGCCCCCGCTTCGCGGGGAGAGCGAGTCAGCAAGTCAGCGGATTCGTGCGATGGGATGAGACCTCCGCAGCCATTCATTCCTGTGGAAACGCGGCACTTGCTGCTTCGATTCGCGAAGCCGACTTTTGACTTCGTTTGAAATTGGCGAAGAGCATTTGTCCGGAGACATTCTCAGGAAAGCTCTCAGGTGAAGAGCGCGAAGGCTTTCTCAATGCGGGCGGGCAGGTCGGCCAGGGCATCGGGGAGGTTCTGGCTGATTTCCAGCACGGTGGCCGGAGGAGTTGCGAGCTTGCTGAGTGCTTCTGCAGTGGCCGGCCAGTCGATGGCGCCATCGCCGGGCCAGAGGTGCTCGTCCTTCATGTCGACATGCGGCGCGAAGGGGCCGTGATTGTCGTGGATGTGGACCTGGGCGATGCGCTTGCCGAGGAGTTCGATGGCGGCGCCGACTCCGGAGTCGCGCGGTGCGCCGTCGACGGGCATCGCGAGGTGGAGGTGGCCGATGTCGAGGCAGACGCCGACCGTGTCGAAGTGGCCGGACTTGAGGATGTAGAGAAGGTGGTCGGGCGTGGTGACCTCGTTCTCCATGTTCTCGACCAGCAGGCGGACGCCGAGCGGGGAGGCGAAGGCCTTGAGGTGCTCGATGGCAGTGATGGAGTGCTCGATGGCGGGCTCGTCCCAGGCCGAGTGGTTGAGGCCGAGCGAGACGACGGCGGCGGCGACGGGCAAGGT
>PKXI01000080.1 GCA_003133425.1 Acidobacteriaceae bacterium | reverse complement strand
GCCTTAAGTTTCCAAATGGCCCTTCGACTTTTACTTCCGTGCCCAACGGAACAGACCGCAGAACCCTCTTGAAAGCCGTGTCCCGCATGCGAGTTGCCACCATGATAGTGTCCTCGTATAGTGCGCTCGCGATCGAGAAACTGCGTACATTGCCTTCGGAATCTGTTTCNNCGATTCAGCCACCGCTGTGCTCATCGTGTTTCCTTTCCCACCGATCGAACCATGCTTACTGTTCAATCCTTATCTCCACGCGCCATCGCACACAATGGTCTGTTTGTACCCACGAGAGAAACAGCAATTTGTCCAGCAGTTGATCCTATGCGCACATTTTGCCGTTGGGTGCCAGCCTTGGCGCTGGATCTGTACCTAAATCAACTGATTGCGACTCCTTCGGAGTACAGTTTTCACCTTTCTCAGCTATTGGCCAGGCCAGCGGCATCAATCTGGCGGCGAATTCTTCGCAAAAAGTCATCACACACTAAGAACCGGGCACGGCGATTCACGAATGATTGTGTAGAGAGGCCTTGCACGGGAGAAGTTCTCTCTTGCGTGTCCACGACCGACAATCAGCAGGTCAGCGCCTTCATCACGTGCGGTTTGGCGAATACCTTCCGGTATGTCGCCATCCAGGATTCGCACAGAAGTGTCCTGATCCATACCTCTTCCCGCGATAGTGCATGCTTGGTCGAAACGGAGCTTGATCAATTGAGCGATAGACTGCCGATCCCGCTTATCGGATGGCGATTGGATCCACAAGAGGCACAACCTTGCGCTGTATGCCCGGGTGAAAAGGCTTGCCGTATTGAATACGTGATCCTCTTCTTCAGGATTGATTCCTACCGCACAAAGAATCGAACGGTACCCTCCGGGCAAGACCGAGGCTGGCTCAGGCTTGTGGACATTGGTCCACACGGGACAGCTGATGTCGTGAAGAATCTTCGATGTGACTGAACCCATGAGTAGACGGCGGAACCTGCCAAGCCCTCGGGTGGGCATCATGATCAGATCCGTATTTTCGCACATTGCGACCCATTCGATGACTGCTGCCGGCTCGCCGTCCTCGATTCTTTCTATATGCCGGATGCCTGAGAAATGGGTCCTGGCAAACTCATTCAGGCGCTGCTCTTGTTGGGCACGCAACTCCTGGAGGGCCGGTGAGAACAAGATTACGCCCTCTTTGGAACCACAGGGGGTGTCGGGGGCAGGGCCTGAAATGTATTCGGGCGCGAGGTTGACAGCATGTAGCACCGTGACCGTGGCCTTGAACCGCTCGGCCATCTCTCGAACCAAGGGAGCCATGGAAGCGCCTGCTGCGGAAAATGCGGTCGGGAAGAGAATCTTGCGAAGTTGCATCATAGGCTGCGTTCCCTTGGTGTACTAGATGAGGTTAATTCTCGGTGAATACGATCGTTGTTACGGTAAGATCACGCTGCAGTGTCGCTTGCACTAGCTTGGAAGCTAGGTAGAGCAAGCAGTGCGATCTTTGTGTCGATACATTTCTGACTCCAAGTTCATGCAACACTAGTGACGAAGACGACGCCTTCGGCAAGCAGCCAGCTTCTCGCACCTTTTCAGAAGCCCAGTGTACGTACTACATGCTGGATGGCCTCAGCGCTCGATTGCAAGCCTGCTTCTTCGGTAGCATTCATAGGCACAGGCAACAACCCTTCCACGCCTCGGTGGCCAACAATCGACGGCACTGAAAGACACACGTTGCTTATCCCGCGATAGTCCGTCAGCAAAGAACTCACCGGTAGCACACGCCCCTCGTTCCACAAGATGGCCTCTAGAATCGTGGCGACGGCTAGGCCCACCGCGTAGTTCGTCGCGCCCTTACCCTGAATGATCTTGTAAGCAGCCGTGCGTACGCTTTCGAAGATCTCCTGTTCCTCCTTGACGCTCAGTATGCCGTGGCCCGGCATGTGCCAACCCCGTACAGGCACGTTACCGATGCTCGCGCTGGACCACAATGGAATTTCGCTGTCGCCGTGTTCCCCAGCGATGTATGCATGCACGTTTTGCACCGCCACAGAGCAACGCTGCGCGATCAGAAAGCGGAAACGCGAGCTATCGAGAACCGTACCGCTGCCGAGGACACGCCGGCTCTCCAGTCCGCTCAGTTTCAGTGCCACGTAGGTCAACACATCCACTGGGTTGGTTACCATCAGAAGAGTTGCATTTGGCGCCACCCGAAGAAGGTCCGGGATCAGCTTGCGGCAGATTGCCGTATTTGCCTCGGCCAGTTCGATACGAGACTGTCCTGGCTTTTGCTTCGCGCCCGCTGTCACCACGATCACGTCGGACTGCTCCAACACATTCAGATCATCCGAGCCGTCTACTGTGGCCATGGGCACAAACATCAGCCCATGATTCAAGTCCAACACCTCGGCTTCGACCTTCGCCTTTGCTACGTCGAACAGGCTGACATGCTTACCAACGCCGCGCACCATGCACGCGTACGCAATGGTGGCACCCGCACTGCCTGCACCGACAATTCCAATCTTTCCCGGTCTCTCATTCATCGATCTTCACCGATGTCTACAAACTGACAGCAAATCATCCGCATCACGGGGACCTTTGTCAAAACGGATACTACCTGCGCACCCAGACCCTCTGGCATGCTTATCCGGAATTTCCAGTGTTAGTTCCGCGGTGTGAGCAAACGTACTGACCTTCATCAGACTGGCCACTCGGGCGGTTCACATTCCGGACACTGGATGCCTATGAACTCAAGCAAGTTCACAATATCTGCGAGTCGAGGAAGCGACTGTCCATCGCGCGTGCGGTAAGCCCCGAACACTTCGCCAAAGCGATCCGTCACATACTCGGCCGCGAACTCTCGCCCCCGTGAATCAGCCGCGCCCAACTCGTGATGGATGCGCCCATTGTCATCGGCAAGTATCGGATAAGGGAGTTTGAGCTGCTCCTGTCTCTCGGCGGCTTCAGCAGGAGACCGCGTGACAACAAGAACCTCCGCCTCCTCGTTCCGAATTTGCGTGTACTGACTCGCTAGATCCAAAAGAAGTTGCTCTGTCTCTGCCCGCTCATCTGCACAGATCAGCACGAGATTTGATCTGCCGCGGTAAGCAGAGAGTTGAACAGGGTGCCCCAGAGCCGACATCAGCGTAAAATCACGGAGAAGATAACCGCTTGATGGCAGCTCGTTCCGTGGAGTTTGTGTCCCTCCCGCAATCTCCGCTTGTGACATATGAACCTCTATTCAGGTACTCATCCCAATGCCGATTGCCAACCTTTTTCGCATACAAGCCGTCTACCTTCCGATTGCCTGGTAAAACTCGGCTGCATACTTCCGATCTTCGGAGAATACTCCGCGCATAGCCACGGTGGTCATTTTAGCTTCCGGACAGCGCACGCCGCGCGCTGTAACGCAATCGTGTTTCCCCGTGATCTTGACGGCACAACCCAGTGGCTTCACCTCAGACATAAAGGCAGCGGCAATGTCGGCTACGAGGTCCTCCTGCACTATCGGACGAGCAGCCAGCGCCTGAATGAGGCGAGGAATCTTGGAAATGCCTACGATCCTTCCATCAGGAATATAGCCGAAATCTACCCTGCCACTATAAATGAGTAGGTGATGAGGGCACAGGGAGAAGAACTCTATGCCAGAAACAGCAATCAGTTCACGGTTGCAGGAGCGGAAGGTTTTTAAGATCTCAGCAGCCTTAACACGGCTTCCGCGCGTGAATTCGCGGTAGAACTTTGCCACTCTCTTCGGGGTGTCGCGAAAATGCTGCGAGTTGATATCCAATCCCAGTTCCAGCAGGAGCATCGCGACGATTGACTCCAATCGATCCTCACTGGGGTTCACAGAGCCGGAATGGTTTGGGATCATCTGGAGTTCAGAGGGCACTAATCCGCCCTCGTCCACCTGCAGCAGACTGTGTCCATCCCCGTTTCCATTACCATTACTCCGCACTAATTGCCCCCTGTCCGTGGTCTGAGGTTCAAATCCCGTCTGCGCTGCCCTGCGGATCGGTAGAGATCTTCAACTGCTCGCGAGCTTTTACCCAAATTGCACTAAAGAAGCACCTAGAACAAACTCGGCGATCTGTCAACCTACGTGATAAAAGCCTTCCCACATGTTTTCTAGTTTCTGCCGAAGCTGCTTCAGCCGCAATGAGCTGGTCATACTATTGCGCACGATGAACGTACTCAAACCGGAGATCACCGATTTGACAATACCCTATGCGGATGTCCTCTTTCTTGAAAAGAGTAACGCTGCCGGTGCACTCCATCACTCTGCACGTTTCGTGGAATACGCGGGCGCCGAGGGGGAGCCATCTCCTGCAAGACCTCACAACAGGCATTGTTCAGGACCTAATTTGCTGCGAAGCCGGAGCGACGCTCAGCAGCCTCATTCCATGGGTGAATCTCCCCGTCATCTGAAA
>PKXI01000381.1 GCA_003133425.1 Acidobacteriaceae bacterium | reverse complement strand
TTTTGAAATGCGATTGCCCTGGCTTCAGACCAGTCCCAGCCGTTTCATGGCGACTTTGGGCAACGCCGATCCGGACCTTTCCAGGACCTCTTTTGTGACTGCCAGCCAGGCCACAATTCCAGCTACCAATACGGCCAAATCTATCCAGCGTGTATGACGAAGGGACGGCGCTCCGGGGAGATGCGCAAGCAGGCCTCCTACGGCCCAGGCAACGATCCAGACAGCCGCGCCGCTGGCAAGCGCAGCCAATAGGCAGCGGCCCAACTCGGCATAGTCCAGGCTGGCCAGTGAAACCATGTGCCGCCGGTGAAGCAGGATGGCGATGGTGACGGTTTGCAGCGCGATTCCGATATTGGATGCGAAGGCCAGCCCCATGGCCCCTTGCCAATGGAACAGCGAGACATAGATAGGCCACGAGATCACGGTCACAATGGTTCCCGCCACCATGGGCGCCATGGTGTTTCCGGCGGCGTAGAAAGCGCGCGCATAAATGGCCTGGGCCGACCAGAGAAACATGGAGATTGAGAAGACGGCGAAGTACGCCGCGCACAAGCGCGAATCCGCTGAAGAGAAGCGGCCTCCGGTAAAGATCAGGTCGATCATCGGCTGGCCCAGGGCCACCATGCCTGAGGCGACCAGCAGCCCAAGAGCGGCGACGCGCGAAACCGAATCCGCAACGCCGATGGCAAATTCATAGCGGCGCTGCTGCGACCACATGCTGGCGAAAAAGGGCATGGAGGCCGCTCCCGCGGCTTGGGCCAGCATGGCCATAGGTGCGGTGAAAAGCTGCTTGGCATAGCTCATCAGCGAGACCGCGCCGCCGATTTTCGATGCGAAGTGGCCGATAATCCATCCATCGGCTGTTACCAGGGAAACGCCGGCCATCAGTGGCAACGACAGGCGCACCCACTCGCGCAAGCCTTTGTCGTGCCAGTCAAGAATCATGCGGTAGCGTGTGCCGGCGCGCCGCGCAAAAACGGAATTCAGAAGGAACGGCCCCAGAAAAGCTCCCGCTACCGTGCCGATGGCCAGCGAAGAAACGCCGATCCGCTTCTCCAGCAGCAATCCGCCGACAATCGTGCCGAGGCCATAAATCAAGGGCGCAACCGCTTGCACGCTGAACTGCTTGCGCACCAGCAGCACTGCTCCAAAAACGCCGCCGGCGAAGAAGCACAACTGCGCCGGCAGAAGAATGCGCGTCAGGCGTACGCAGAGCGCGGCTTTCTGTGCATCGAATCCGTTAAACCACAACCGGATGTACCAGGGTGCAAAGACCTCGGCGAGCACGATCGCAGCTCCGAGTACCAGGTACATGGTTGTCAGGATGACCGAGAGCGACCGCTCGCTCTCACCTTCGCGTCCCGTTTCGCGATAACGGGTGAGGATGGTGACAAAGGTGATGGAGGCCGCGCCGCCGACCAGGAAATACGAGATCATGTCGGGCAGTACAAAGGCGGCATTGAAGGCGTCAGCTTCAACGCCCCGGCCAAAGAGCCACACGATGTACTTAACCCGCACCAGCCCGATAATGCGAGACAGGAAGGTGGACACCATGAGCAGTACGGTGGCTGAAAAGATAGAATGCGCGTGCGACGGCCGCAGCACACGCACGCCGCGCGCCCACCGTGAACCCGGAGAAGATTGGGTTGGAATCGCTTCTGCCACTGGAGTTAATTCTACCGGGCCTGGTTTAACCTGCCGTGCTGAAGGAACCTGCAAGTGCAATCTTCGCGCGTATTCTTTCCAGAGGGGGCATTGCATGCAGCGGAATTGCGGAACGGTCATTGCGGCATTTGTACTCATGGGAGCTAGCTTGGTGGGCCAGACGATTCACGGGCGCGATGGGATTTCGCTGCCATCGGCGCCGCCGGTCGAAGCCGTTCCGGTGACCGACAACTACTTCGGAACGAAAATTGTCGACAGCTATCGATGGCTTGAAGATTCAAAAAGCCCGGAGACGCGGGCATTTATCGATGCCGAGAATGCGTACACCGGGCGCTACATAAAGCAGGCGCGCATCCGGTCGCAGGTCGTGGACGATCTGGACGAACTGGAAAACGTGTCTGCCGCAAGTACGCCGTTGCAGCGCGGAGAAAGCTACTTTTTCAGGAAACGGCTGGCCGGGGAACAGCAGTACTCGATTTATGTGCGCCAGGGATGGACGAATAAAGACAAGCGCCTGGTAGACCCGGCTGTCCTGAGTACTGACCCGAATATCTCGGTTCACATCGAGGATGTTTCCCGCGACGGGAAGCTGCTGGCTTATTCGGTTCAGAGCGGCGGAGCGGACGAGACCAGCGTTCACGTGCTGAATGTTGCAACGGGCAAGACGCTTGAAGATGAACTGCCGACGGCACGTTACTTCAGCGCCGTGTTTGCGCCGGACGGGGCGAGCCTCTACTACGCGCGCAATAACAAGGAGGGCACGCTTTTATTCCAGCACGTGCTGGGGACACGGACTTCGCGGGACGCGCTGATCTTTGGTCACGAGTTTCGCGGAGAGCCGCTGACCGGCGACGACCTCTTTGGAGGCAACGTGACCGATGATGGCCGCTACCTGGTGGTCCATATCAGCCGAGGCGTGCCGGCAAAGCGCGAAGACATTGTGTACCGCGACCTTACCAAGCCGGGTTTGCCTTTTGAAGTGCTGATATGGGGCCAGGATTCGCGGTTCTCGGCGAACTATGCAAAGGGGGCGTGGTATGTGAAGACTGACTACCACGCACCGAATGGATGCATCCTGAAGGCCGACCCCGGGATCATGCCCGACGCGTGGAAGACCATAGTAGCTGAAGGGCCGAACCCGATCGACGAATGGTCGATCGTGGGCGAGAAAATCTACGTGAGCAGGCTGAAGGACGTGAAGACGGAGACATCGGTCTACTCGCTGGACGGCAAACCTGCAGGCACAGTGGACTACGACGGCATAGGTTCGGCCTCCAGGGTTGAGGGACGGGCAACAGACCGCTATGGATACTTCCAATTCCAGTCGTTCATCATTCCTCCCACGCTCTACCGTTTGGATACGGTGACCGGCAAGCGGGAGGTATTTTTCCAGCCCAAGGTTCCCTTCGACTCCAGCCAATATGAGATCAAGCAGGTCTTTTTCAAGTCGAAGGACGGCACCAGCGTTCCCATGTTCATTGCCGGCAAGAAGGGGTTGAAGCAGGACGGGACCGAGCGGCTGCTGATGACCGGCTATGGAGGTTTCAAGTTGAGCATTCTCCCCACATGGAATCCACAGTATGCATGGTGGCTGGAGCAGGGTGGCTGGTTCGCGCTGCCGAACATGCGCGGCGGTGGTGAGTATGGCGAGCACTGGCACGAACAGGCGATGTTTGAGAAGAAGCAAAACGTATTTGACGACTGGTTTGCGGCGGCCGAGTACCTGATCGCCAACAAGTACACATCGCCGCAGCATTTTGCCATTACCGGCCGTTCGAATGGCGGCCTGCTGATGGGCGCTGCCATTACGCAGCGGCCCGAGCTGTTTTCCGCCGTGCTCTGCGGCTATCCTCTGCTGGACATGCTGCGCTTTCAGAAGTTCCTGGTGGGCTCCTACTGGGTGACCGAGTACGGCTCCTCTGACAAGGAAAAGCAGTTTCCGTTTCTGCTTAAGTACTCGCCTTACCAGAACGTGAAGCCGAGCTCGACTTATCCCGCGGTCATGTTCTTCACCGGCGACAGTGATACGCGCGTGGCTCCGCTCCATGCGCGGAAGATGACGGCGCTGTTGCAGTCGGCCTCCAGCAGTGGCCGGCCGGTGCTGCTGCACTACAGTCTGGCCGGCGGACACTCGGCTGGGGTGAGTGTGGATCAGCAGATCCAGGATGATGCTGACCAGATGACTTTTCTCTGGACTGAATCGGGACAGCCGAGCGCTCAAAAGTAGAAATCCGATTGCCGCCAGACTGGTACTCAGCGGTGGTGCCCCGGAGTAACCTCATGTCCGGTCGAATCCCTTCCGATAAAGGAGGTACGGAATCTGTGCATAAGGTTCGATGGGTGTTCCTTCGTCTGCCAAAGCCGCGATCACGCATTGCGGGAAGGCCGGCACTTTCGTACTGAGCCCTTTGGACTCAGGCAGAGGGACACGGCGGAGCCTGGAGAAGATGGCACAAACAGAATTGCAAACCGGCTTGATCGATTGGCCGCAGGAGGATGCGCGGCTGTCTGCGCTGGCTGCGACAGAGATTCTGGACACTGAGCCCGAGTCCAGCTTCGACGCTATTACGCGGCTCAGTGCCGAATATTTTCGGGCTGACACGGTGCTGCTTGGCTTTGCTGACGCGAGCCGCATCTGGATCAAGTCTTACTGGGGCGAGGCTGTTCGCGAACTGCCACGGAACCAGTCGATCTTTGAAATGGTGCTCGCCGAGAATGGGCCGGTGGTTGTTCCTGACATCTCAAAACATCCGCATTTCGAAGGCGGCCGGATGACTTTAAGGCGCTTGGACGTGGTTTCTTTTGCCAGCGCGCCGGTGCGGTCGTCCGAAGGCAGGATTCTGGGAATGTTGACAGTTTTCAGCTGCCAGCCGCGGCGCAGGATGGCCCTGGACGAGCTCCGAATGCTGGAAAGCCTCGCCGATATGGTTGCCAGCCAGTTGGAACTGCGCAGGCTGCGCAAAAGCTTCGGGGGATATGGATTGCGAGAGCCCCGCGCGGCGATAAGCATCCCTGGGAAATGGCCTGACAAACCGGATCTTCGCCACGCCCTTGAGCAGCGCGAGTTTGTGCTTTACTACCAGCCGGAAGTCGAACTTTCGACGCGCAGAATTGTTGGACTTGAAGCGTTGATCCGCTGGGTTCATCCAGAGCGCGGACTGGTGCCGCCCATGGATTTTATTCCGCATGCAGAGGAGAGCGGGTTGATTCTGCCGATCGGAGACTGGGGACTTGGTGAAGTCTGCAGCCAGATCCAGAAGTGGTGCCTCGACGATCCTGCGCATCACTCTCTGCGCGTTTGCGTCAACCTCTCTGCGCGCCAATTCTCCCGTGAGGGGCTGGCCGACCATGTCGAGGCGTTGCTACGCCAATCAGGTGTCTCCAGCCGGCAACTCGGCCTGGAGATGACCGAATCAAGCCTGATTCCCGATATGCGCACGGCCCTCGAGGTGCTCGGCAGTCTGCGCCGGCTTGGGGTTACCCTCCTGATGGATGACTTCGGTACCGGATACAGCTCACTCAGCTACCTGCATTCGTTTCCCATCGACGTGCTCAAGATCGACCGTTCGTTTGTAGGACGGATGTCCGAGGGCGAGCAGCCGCTCCAGATCGTACGCACCATCATCGAATTGGCGAGGGTACTGGGCTTGGATGTGGTGGCCGAGGGCATCGAGACCCCTGAGCAGTACCGGCTGCTGCGCGAGATGGGCTGCCGCTTTGGGCAGGGATTTCTATTCGCCCGCCCCTTGCCTGTCGAGGCAGTCACCCAGCTATTGCGCTTGCCTGGGCGCGTACTTCCCGATCCTGCGGTCTCCAAAGAGCTCTCAGATTGACACGACGCCCGTGCCAGGGACATGCGAATTGCCGGTTCCATTTCGGGAACGGTGGGTCGTGTTTCCGAATCCGGGAATCGCTCAGCATTTTGCATGGGAATTCCCTCGCGCTCAACGCACCGGGGACGAGTATGCTCCATCCCATGCAGCAAGCAGCCATAGCTTCACCCTCTCCCACCTCTTCCAGCTTTGCGGGGTTGCTGGCCGCACTTACCGCGCCCGCATCCAAAGGGACCCCCGCCTGGAACGATGACGATCTTGCCGATGACGTGGCGACGCTGAGCTATGAGCGTGCCCTGCGCAACCACAGTCGATACAAGCCAGCTGATACTGGCGATCGGGCGTCCGGGCAAGCCGCCGATTCCAGATCTTGCCGAACCTGCGGAGCGCTTCCGTCCCATGCGGCTCCTGTTGCCCAGGCAGCAAATCTGCCGGCGGAGCCTAGATGGAACGAGGACGCTGAACCGCAATCCGCACCGGGCGTTTCAACAATATTTGACCAGAATCGCAAGTGTGCCAGCATCACGATCCGGCTCAGCAAAGCAGAGGGCGAGCAACTGCGGAGACGCGCGGCAGAGGCCGGCCTTACCGTGTCAGCCTATCTGCGCTCCTGCACATTTGAAGCCGAGGCTCTACGGGCTCAGGTAAAGGAAGTCCTGGCAGAGTTGCGGAAGACCTCGAGCACGGAAAAGCAGAGCGCAAAAACCGCGATCCGCCGATCATGGTTCGAGTGGTTGTGGCGCCTCATGCCTCAATGGCACACGGGTCAGCGTATCGCCCGGGCATGATTATGGAGCTGTACATAGATTCCGCGACCCCAATAGATTCAGGTTGAGCGGCCTCTACTCCACTTCGAGCACCAGGCATTTCAGATATTCGGTCTCCGGCAGGTTCAGAACCACCGGATGGTCGGGAGCGGCACCGCGGCGTTCGAGCAGGCGTACGCGCCGGCCTGTGTCGGCGGCGGCAGAGGCGACTGCGGCTTCAAGCTCCGCCCAGCTAACGTGGTGGGAACAGGAGCAGGTGACGAGCAGACCGCCGGGGCGCAGCATCTTGAGGGCGCGCAAGTTCAGCTCCTTGTAGCCGCGCAGGGCACCTTCTACGGCTCGCTTTGTTTTGGCGAACGCCGGCGGATCAAGCACGACGGCACCAAAAGTCTCGCCTGCATCTGACCAGTCGCGCAAGATTTGAAAGGCATCGGCCTCCACCCATTCCACCTGTGCTTTGAGCGATGAGAGATTGGCCTCAAGATTCCGCTCCGCCACTTCGAGCGAGGCGCGCGAGGCGTCAATGCCCATGACCTGGCGGCAGACCTGGGCGAGGTGGAGCGCAAACCCGCCCTGGTAGCAGCAAACGTCAAGAGCGCGGTCGGTCGCGCCAAGTCTCCGCACCCACTCCCGCGTGGCGGCGTAGTTGGTCCGCTGGTCAAGAAAAGCGCCTGTTTTCTGGCCGGCGTTGGCGTCGTATTGGAAAACGAGGCCATTCAGGTGAAACTGCGTGGCTACGGATTTGCTCGAAGCCTTCTTGACGTAAAGCGCCTCTGATGGCGGAGCTGCCAACCCTTCCAACTCTCGCATGCGCGGGTCGGGGCGTTCGAGGATTGCGGCCGGCGCGAGCTCTTCCCGCAGCACACGTACGCAGGTCTCGCGCACGGCGGCTGAATCAAGCCCCCTGGCCAGGAGTTGGAGGATTATGAGGCTGCCGTACTTGTCGACGATCACGCCGGGAAGCTCGTCAGCTTCGCTGAAGCAGAGCCGGCAGGCGTCATTCTGGTCGTCGAGCAGCGGCTTGCGCCGAGCAATGGATTGGCGCAGCCTTGTTGCCAACAGTTGAAGCCACGCTGCCTCGTCGACCGCCTCGCGGGAGACAAGCCGCAGGGCGATCTGTGAGGAGGGGCTGTAGAGCGCCGTGCCCAGCAGCAGGCCGCGATGGTCGGCCACGGGTAAGAGTGCAGGAGGGACGTCCATGGCAGACTCAGGCAGTGCGATAGCCTCGATATCGGAGGCATAAACCCAGAGGTGGCCGCTGCGCAGCCGATCGGCAGCACGGCGGTTCACCAGGGCTCCGGGATTGCCGAGAGCCTTGTTCGCGCCGGCCCGAGCGTCCTTGCCGCCTGGATGAACATTCTGTCTGGCGGGCGCCGCAGGCCGTTCAGCCTTGGGTGTTTTCCGGTTTGTACTTGGCCTGGGTTTTTGCGGCTTCACCATATGCTCCCTCGGGGTTCTTGACCCTAACGCCGGAAGCAAACTGCGCCGCCGGCCTTCACTTGACCTGAATCGTCTCCAGGTAGTGGCTCAAATTGCTGATTCTGAGCAGCCTTTCCTGGGGGTTGGCCTGGTCCATCTTACCAAGGACAGGTCCCCAAACCGGCATTTCGATTGTGCCGTGCGACGGAAACCTGGTGCCGAACTGCAGAACACTGATGACGTGAGCCGACGGAAACTTGCCTCCGTTGTTCCTGCTGAGCAAGGTCAAATCGGCCGGTCGGGTCTTGAGCTCGGCGGCAACGGGGCCATTGCCCCCGCCGGTCACGCCGTGGCATGGCGCGCAATAGTGCCCGTAAATCTGCTTGCCGCTGACAGGCGTGGTCTTCTGGGCCGGAATGGATACTTTCGAAGTGGTCTTATCGGCATGCCCGACACTGGCTGCGAAGACACCTGCCACGATTGCCACGGCCGTGGCAGTAAGTAAGAGGCTCTTCAGCATAAGTTCCTCCCCTTTTTGGACCTCTACTCCAGTCGGAAAGGTTACTCCCTTTTTGTGATCGACAGGATGTGATCTCGGGCACGCTGGGCAGGGCTGTCCAGATCCGACAAGCGCATAGCATCGATAAACACGTAAGTGCAACACATGATTCCACGCTGTCGTCTGCATGGAATACTCACTGTTGCGCCAACGTCCATCCGGACTCGTCCACCACTGCTATCACGCGCATGGAACGGAAGCGGCCTATAATGAAGCATGGCGACTGTCCGGCAGACGATACCGGAAGAAGTTCCAAGCGCGTCCCCGGCTCCTCGGGCGGACGCGGAAGTTTTGGTGCGCGACGCTGGGACACCCCTGATCGATCCACTCTCGATCAACCAGCGCTTTGAAGCCCTTCTCCGCCAGGTACAGGCCAACCGCCCCAGTGAAGACGTCTCCCTGATCCGCAAGGCATGGGATTTTTGCGTCAAGCATCACGAAGGGCAAATGCGGGCCTCGGGCGAGCCATACATCATTCATCCGCTTGAGGTTGCTGAAGTGCTGGCGGAGCTGAAGATGGACGCGACGTCCATTGCCGCGGGACTGCTGCACGACTCGGTTGAGGACACGCCGGCAACCAATGAAGAAATTGCAGAAAAGTTTGGCGACCAGGTAGCCCACATCGTCGAAGGCGTCACCAAGATCGACAAAATTCAATTTGCCAATCGCGAGGACCGTCAGGCTGAGAACGTGCGCAAGATGCTGCTGGCCATGGTGTCGGATGTGCGCGTGGTCCTGATCAAGCTAGCCGACCGGCTGCACAACATGCGTACTCTTGAACATCTGCAGCCGGACCGGCAAGAGGCGATTGCCCGCGAGACGCAGGACATCTATGCCCCGCTGGCACACCGGCTCGGCATGGGCAAGGTACGCGGCGAACTCGAAGACCTGGCCTTCCGTTATACCGACCCGGTGAGCTACGAGAAGGTTTCCGCAGCGGTAGAGGCCAGGCGCATCGAGGGCGAGCAGTTTCTGCGCGGCGTTGAAGAGACGCTGGTGGACCAGCTGCGCGAAAACGGCATCGAGGCTCGCGTGGAGTGGCGCATCAAGAGGCTCTATTCCATCTTCCAGAAGATCGAACGCTCCAAGGTTTCCTTCGATCAGGTATACGATTTGCTGGCCCTCCGCGTGATTACACAGGACGTAGCCGCGTGTTATGCGGTCTTCGGTCTTATTCACACGCTTTGGCGACCGGTGCCGGGACGCATCAAGGACTTCATCGCTATCCCGCGTGCCAACCGCTACCAATCTCTGCACACCACGGTGATGGGCGCCAGCGGCCACCAGTTTGAAGTGCAGATCCGCACCGAAGAGATGCACCGCATCGCCGAGGAAGGCATTGCGGCGCACTGGAAGTACAAGGCCGGTGATGGCGCCGTAACGGCCCGCGACGAGGAACGGCTCAATTGGATTCGGCAGTTGGTCGAGTGGCAGAAGGAGATGACCGACCCCAACGAGTTCCTTTCCAGCCTGAAGATGGACCTCTATCCGGACGAGGTCTACACCTTCACGCCGAAGGGAAAGGTTGTGGTGGTTCCGGCCGACGGCACGCCCATCGACTTTGCCTACACGATTCATACCGAGGTGGGCCACACCTGTGTAGGCGCCAAAGTCAACAGCCGCATGGTGCCACTGCGCACCAAGCTGCGGACCGGCGACATTGTCGAGATCGTCACGCAGAAGGATCACAAACCGAGCCGCGACTGGCTTACGTTCGTCAAGAGTCCGCGCGCGCGCAACAAGATCAAGCACTGGCTGAACGAGGACCAGCGGCGCAGGGCGGTGGAGATTGGTCGCAAGCTGCTAGAGCGCGAGGCGCGTAAGTTCAAGGTTCCAATGAACCAGATCTCTGACCAGGACCTGGGCCGCATTGCCAACGAATACGGCGTGGCGACCGCTGCAGACCTTTTGGCCACGCTCGGCTCCGGCAAGCACTCGGCGCACCAGATACTCAACAAGTTGGCGCCTGGGTACGCAAACCTGGGCGATGCCGAGCCCGCCCCGGAAACCAAGCCGGGGGTGGGTGGCGAGGCCGGCATGTCCGATGCGGTGCGCAAACTGCACCTTACGGGCTCTGACTCGCTTCAGGTGGAAGGCCAGAACGATCTGCTCGTCTATCGCGCACGATGTTGTAACCCCATTCGCGGCGAGGAGATCGTGGGATATGTTACGCGTGGCAAGGGCGTTGCCGTTCATGCGCGCAGTTGCCCTAATGTGCAGAACCTGCTTTATGAGAGCGACCGCCGCATCGCCGTGGAATGGTCGCGCGTAGGCGACCAGACCGCGGGCAAGCCGCAGCGCTACCCGGTCAAGATCACCGTCTTCTGCGACGACCGCACAGGCATGTTGAAGGAACTGACCGCTACAATCTCCGATGACAACACCAATATCCGCGGCGTGGAGATGCGCCACGACGAGGACGGCGAAGCCATCATCGAGTTTGTGGTTGAAGCCGAAGATGTGCGTCACCTGAACCGCATGGTTCTGGGCCTTCGCCGCGTCGCCGGCGTACGGGCCGTACAGCGGACGCAAAAGCTGTAAGGGCGCTTCCGCCGGAGACTCCATCAAATCAACGCAACCATAGGTCTGAACTGCTCAGACTCTTGCCCCCAGCCGTGCAAGCCTGTCATTGTGTGCGAGATTCTGCGATGAGAAGCGGAATCAAAGCCCGCCTCCGCTGTAGGTAGTGCGGATGAGGCTCATTGGCAGCCGGAACGCGTGCAGGAGGCAGTCGTTATGAATCGCATAACCAATAGAAATTTTGATACCCAAACCTTTCTCGCCACTGAAGGGCCGGGAAGAAGCATCCGTCGTGAAGCGGCAAGGCAGGATATTTTTCGTCAGGGGGGACCGGCAGATGCGGTGTTCTACCTGCAGAATGGCCGGGCAAAGCTCACCGTCATTTCCAAACGCGGGAAAGAAGCCACAGTGACTCTGCTTGCCCCAGGAGACTTTTTTGGCGAAGAGTCGATGGCAGGAGTGGAAGCGCTGCGAACTGCAACAGCGTCAGCGGTTTCCGTTTGCATGGTGCTCAAAATCGAGAGGGAAAGGATGCTCCGCGCCCTGCATGAGGAACATGCGTTCTCCGACTTCTTCATGCAGTTCATCCTGACCAGGGGCATCCGGACCCAGGCGGACCTCGTTGATCAGCTTTTCAACTCCAGCGAGAGACGCCTGGCGCGAACACTGCTGTTGATGGCGGACTTTGGAAAAGAGGGTGAGCCGGAACCGCTGATTCCCCCTGTGACTCAGGAGACGCTAGCGGAGATGATCGGGACTACCCGCTCCCGGGTCAGCTTCTTCATGAATCGCTTCAGAAAGCTCGGTTACATCGAATACGATGGCCGCATTCGGGTTCACACATCGCTGCTCGACATGGTACTGCAGGATTCATTGCCCGAAGAGAACGCGTCCAGGCCCAAACTGCTAGACCCGCCACTCAGCCGGGCTCTAGCCGCCAAAAGAGCCAGGCTTTTGTGAGTTTCTGGTTCCCGGATCTGGTCCGCTAAGCCGGACTTGAAACCCACACAATACCTCGCAAAGGAGATCTCATGTCGTTTGGACTGTATGCTGTCGGGTTCGCAATCATGATTGCCGGATTGGCTTACGCTGCCCGCCTGGTTCATGTGCCAACGCATTGGATTATTGTGGGCGCGGTTGTGATGGTTGGAATGGGGATTCTGTCGGGAGTGAAGGCAACGCGTCAGAGAGATTCCGCTAAATAACGGCATTGGATACGGCGGTTCGACCTGCTTGTCTTCGTCTCCGCAGCTCAGGGAATGTTGTTCTGGTAAGCAGGTGCGCCTCGCTCGCTCTGCCGGTAGATGAAGGTTGCTGACCAGGTAAGCGGATTCGGATTCGTAGCGGCGGCGGTAACATTTCCTCATGGCAGAAAGAGCTGACGCCCGAGAAGAACTTCTGCGCGGTATCTGCGTCATCGACGGCGGCGTGGCCTCGGAACTCGAATATCTGGGCGCACGCATCGACGGGCCGCTCTGGTCCGCCCATGTTCTCGAAGACGAGCCCGAAAAAGTCGCAGCCGTACATCGCGCATACATTCAGGCGGGTTCCCAGTGCATTGCAACTTGCAGCTACCAGGTTTCGCGCATGGGCTATTCCGAGATCGGCCTCCCGCCGGAACGCGCAGATGGCGCCCTGCTGCGGTCAGTCGCGCTGGGCCGCTCAGTAGTCGCCGAATTTCCTGGACGCCGCGTCCTTGTCGCCGGCTCGCTCGGCCCATACGGTGCGGCGTTGCACAATGGCGCCGAGTACCACGGCAACTACAACTGCTCCTATGCCGAACTGGTCCGCTTCCATCGCGAGCGCATTGAAGTGCTTGCCAGCGCAACCGATCCGCAGGCTCCTGATCTGCTCGCCCCCGACTTACTCGCTTTTGAAACCTTCCCTTCGCTTGAAGAGGTCCGCGCCGTGGGCGAAGCGCTCGCTCCCTGGCCGATGTTGTCAGCGTGGTTCAGCTTCTCCTGTCGCGACGACAAGCACGTCTCCCACGGAGAGCGGGTTCGAGATTGCGCCTCACTCGTTGCTGCACTGCCGCAGACGGTGGCGATTGGCGTGAACTGCGTTCCGCCCCGCTGGCTTCCATCCCTCATCGCTGAGTTGCGCACTGCCTCAAACAAGCCAGTTTTGGTCTATCCCAACTCGGGAGAGGTATGGGATGCGGAGGCGAGGTGCTGGACGGGTACGACCGATCCTGCCGATTTTGGCGAAATGGCGGCGGGGTGGTTTGCTGCAGGGGCACAGATCGTGGGTGGCTGCTGCCGGACGCGTCCCGCTCATATTCGTGAGGTTGTGCGGGCGGCCACACAACTGTGATGCACACGTCCAAGTTGACGAGGGAATGAAGGTGGGGCACTCGGTCTTTGTGTAGAGTTGAAGTTCCTAGCTAACCAGCGCCAGTGCCGCAGTTCCTTTGCGGGGTGGGACATACCGGTCGGCGCGCGAAGTGATGAAAAGCCTTTCGCGGCTGAGGAGCTTGCGAATCTGGCCGCGGGCGTGCTCGGCCCAGGGGCCGCGGTTGTCCAGCCGCACATAGGCCTGCCAGTGGCGCAGGGCAGGGCGATGTTTGCCTTTGCGTTCATAGGCCAGGGCGAGGTTGTAGTGTGCGTCTGCGTAGCGAGGCGCAAGGGAAACGGCCTTGCAGTAGGCTGTGATCGACTCATCCGGGCGCTCGAGTTCGTCCAGCACATTTCCAAGATCGAAGTAGGCGAGCACGTAACCTGGATCGGCAACGGTAGCGCGGCGGTAGAACTCTTCGGCGCGGGCATACTGGTGGAGATGAAAGTGCAGTGTGCCAAGATTTATGCTGGCCGGCGCATAGTCCGGATCGAGTCCGAGAATCTCCTCGTAGAGAGCGATGGCGCGGGGCTTTTCGCCAGCCTCCTCTGCCTGCACCGCGGCAAGAAAGCGGTCCTGGATGCCGCGGGGCTCGGGGGCGACCGCACTGTGGAGCCGGGAGGGTTCAGAGTGGGCAGACGGACGATCAACCTGATCAAGCTTGTCAAGACGTTCGAAGTCAAACAGCAACTGCCGACGGATGGGGTCCACCATGGCGCCGTGATGGCGGAAGGCGAGGCGCGCACCGGTTCGAACCACGCAAGCCTCCAGGAGCGGATTGGCCATACCGGCCACGGCCTTCATGGCCAGGATCGAATCCCGGATGCAGGCTGCCGGCACATCGTCCTCGCGCAGGATGCGCAGAGTTCTCAATTGACCCAGATCCTGGAATGTGTAGGTCGGTTGCTGGGGAATGAGTCCGGCTCTTTCCCACCCTTGCAATTGATGGGAACTTATTTGCAAGATACGCAGAACGTCCTGACGGCTATAGCTGGTCACTCTTGAGTACTCCCGCAGGTAGTACGCACTGTCGTGGGTCGTGAATTCCCGGTTCTGAACTCGTTCCCTGAACTGGACTTCCCGGCTCAGGGCCCCGACCTAGCTCCTGGAACAGTTACGGAGAAACCACCCTTGCTGCGATTATGCCAAGAGTTGCCGTGGATAAGCAGACCGGAACTAGGGTGACAAGAAAAAACCCGTGGATAATAGGTGCTTGTCTTGGTTCGCATTGGGGTAATGCGGGTGGCTCCGACATTGGGCAACGAGCCCATTTTGGGAGTCATTCGGTAAATCCTGCATCGTTCCTGGGTTTGGAGAATTGCCTTCCCTGTTTTTCGGTCGGTACATTAGTATCGGCGTGTACGAGATCCGTATGTAGAAGTTGGAACTGGATGACAGGGCCCCTGATTCAAGCGGAGTTCCGGCTCGCGCTCGGCGAACGGCTGAAGGTGCTTTCCGTAAGCACTGGCATTGACGCTCTTCTTGGCATCAGCGCCGAGGACTTTCTTGCCTCCAGGGTGAGCCTGAAGGAACGCATTCACGCCGCCGACGCCGACATCGCCGGCATGTTGTTTTCCCCAACAGCAGAGAACGAATCCGGTACATTCAACATCCGCCTCCGTCATGCCGACGGGAAGATACGCTGCGTCCGGGGGCAGTACGCCAGGGAACCGGCTAAAGTCGGAGGGAAAGCGGCACTCAATCTGTTGCTGCAAGAAGCGAAGAGTCTTTATGGAAATTTGAATGAGCCGGCCAGCCTGACCACCATCGATCCGGTGATGGATATCGTCGACGAGGCGCTTTATTTCAAGAACCGCAATCATGTGATTACCGCGGCAAACCGCAGGGCCCTGCTGGACTGGTCCGATGCTGGTGAGGACGGTGCCAGCTTACTTGGCCTGACCGATTACGACCTGTTCCCCGAAGAATATGCGGACGTCTATTACCGGCTTGAAAGGGAGGTCTTTGCCGGAATCAAGGTGATGCGCGACACCCAGGTCCCGTCGCAGGGGAACGGGAAGGAGGGGTGGGTAGACAACCGGAAATATCCGGTCAGAGACCTCGAAGGAAACGTGATTGGCCTGTTCGGCGTCGCGCGCGATATCACCAGGCAAATGGCAACTGAGACGGCACTTCGCGAGAGCGAGGAGTCGTTGCGCGAGGCGCAGAGCATCGCTGGTCTGGGCAGCTATGTCGTGAATGTCGGGACCGGATTGTGGACAAGTTCCGATGTTCTGGACCAATTGTTCGGAATCGGAAAGGAGTATGTGCGCTCCGTTGAGGGATGGGCCGCCCTCGTACATCCCGACGATCGCGCCATGATGGTTGCCTATTTCGCGAACGACGTTCTTGGGAAGGGCGAGCCGTTCAATAAGGAATATCGGATCGTTCGCCACTCAGACCGGGCGGTGCGCTGGGTACATGGACTGGGACGTTTGGAGTTCGACGTACAGAGGCGGCCGGTAAAGATGTTCGGCATCATCCGCGACATTACCGAACGCAAACAGTCCGAGATCGCGCTGTGTGAGAGCGAGGAATCACTAAAGGAGGCGCAGAGGATTGCCGGGATTGGCAGCTTTGTGGCGGATTTCAGTACGGGGGTTGCCACACGGTCGGAGGTTCTGATCGAGTTATTCGGAATCGACAGAGACTATGAACCAAGCATGGCAGGTTGGATGGCACTGATTCATCCCGATGACCGTGCGAGGATCGCGGAACATCTGGCGAGTCAGGCAACAGGCAAAAGCGGTCCATTCACCCAGGAATTCCGCATCGTTCGCCCCTCAGACGGAGTGGTCCGCTGGATCCAGTCTCGAGTCAGGCTGGAGTTCGATGCGCTTGGAAAGCCCAAGACCTTTCGTGGCGCGGTTCAAGACATTACCGAACGCAGGCAGGCCGAAACAGAGCTGCGCCACAGTAAGGAACTGCTGCAACTGTTCATCGACCACGCGCCAGCGGGGCTGGCCATGTTCGACCGCGAGATGCGCTACCTGGCCGCAAGCCGCCGCTGGCTTGAGATGCATTCCCTTCTGGGCCGGGAAGTGATGGGACACTCCGAATATGAGGTCTTTCCCGAGCTTCCGGAAAGCTGGAGAGAGGAGCACCGCAGGGCGCTGGCGGGAGAGGCGCTATCCGCCGACGAGAGGTTCCTTGAACGAGCGGATGGCTCGGCGCAATGGGTCAGGCGGGAGATCATTCCCTGGGGGGCCGCCGATGGCGCCGTCGGCGGGATCATCATTGTCTCGGTGGACATCAACTGGCAGAAGCAGGCCGAAGCAGCGCTGCGGGAAAGCCAGGAGTTGCTGCAGTTATTCATTGCGAATGCGCCCGTAGCTCTCGCCATGTTCGACCGCGAGATGCGCTACCTGACAGTAAGCCACCGATGGGCGAAGGATCACTCAATCACCGATCAGGAGATCGTTGGACATTCTCATTACGAGATCAACCCGGATATTCCGGAACGCTGGAAAGAGACGCACCGGCGTGGACTCGCCGGCGAGCGCCAGCGGTCCGAAGAGGACCGATACGATTCTGCCGATGGCACCATGCAATGGATCCGCTGGGAGATCATTCCCTGGATGGCCGCCAATGGCGCCATCGGCGGCATCATTATGTCCTATGAAGACATTACCGAGCGCAAACAGGCCGAGGCTGCGCTGCGCGAGAGCAAGGAACTGCTGCAACTATTCATCGCGCACGCGCCGGCCGCACTGGCAATGTTCGACCGCGAGATGCGCTACCTGGTCGCCAGCCGCCGATGGCTGGAAGACTATTCTCTTTTGGGCCGAAATATCATCGGACACTCTCACTATGAGATCGTCCCCGACATTCCGGGGCGCTGGAAAGACGCGCATCGCCGCGGCCTGGCCGGCGAATCGCTTCGCGCCGAACAGGACCGGTTTGAGAGAGCCGATGGAACCGTGCAGTGGATCCGTTGGGAGGTTATTCCCTGGCGGGCGGACGATGGCTCTGTTGGTGGCATCATTCTCTTTGCCGAGGACGTCACGCGGCAAATGGAGGTCGAGGAAAGGTTGCGCCTGGCCGCCAGCGTCTTTACCAACGCCCGCGAAGGCATCACAATCACCAATCCTGACGGCGCCATTCTTGAAGTGAACGAAATGTTTACGCGCATCACGGGGTATCAACGCGAGGAGGTGCTGGGTCAGAATCCGAGCCTGCTGAAATCCGGCCAGCATAGCAAGGAATTCTACGATGAAATGTGGCGCGCGCTGGTCAAGGAAGGCCATTGGTCTGGAGAAATCTGGAATAAAAACAAGAGCGGCGAGATATTTGCCGAGATGCTGACGATTACCGCTGTGCACGATGCCAGCGGGAAATTGCTGCAATATGTCGCTCTGTTTTCTGACATAACCCAGCTTAAGAAGCACGCTCAGCAATTGGAGCATCTTACTCACTACGATAAATTGACGAGCCTGCCCAACCGGGTTCTCCTTGCGGATCGCCTGCATCAGGCCATGGCCCAGGCGAACCGGCGAAAACAGGTGCTTGCAGTTGCGTATCTCGATCTGGACGGCTTCAAGGAAATAAACGACCGGCACGGACGGGAAGCCGGGGATCGGTTGCTGACCTCGCTGGCCTTCGACATGAAGTGCGCCCTGCGCGAAGGCGATACACTTGCCCGGCTGGGCGGGGACGAGTTCGTCGCCGTAATGCTGGATCTGGATAATGCCGAAGCAAGCGTGCCAGTGCTTGCTCTGTTGCTGGAGGCCGCGTCTGAACAGGTGCAGGTTGGCGATCTGAGTCTTTGTGTTTCCGCAAGTATTGGAGTCACGTTCTTTCCCCAGGCGGAAGAGGCGGATCCGGATCTTCTGCTGCGGCAGGCCGACCAGGCCATGTACCAGGCCAAACTGGCGGGCGGAAACCGCTACCACATCTTCGATCCCGATCATGACCAGAGTGTGCGTGGCCGGCACGAAAACCTTGAGCATATTCGCCGCGCACTTGCTGCACGGGAATTTGTCCTCTATTACCAGCCCAAAGTGAACATGCGCACGGGCGTGGTGGTGGGGGTTGAGGCTCTCATTCGCTGGCAGCATCCGATACGGGGACTGCTGCCACCGGGAATGTTTCTGCCGGTCATTGAAGATCATTCACTGGCCATCGAGGTGGGCGAGTGGGTGATCGACAGCGCCCTGGCACAGATGGAGGCCTGGCATGCCGCCGGCCTGGAGATGCCGGTCAGCGTGAATGTGTGCGCCCTGCAGTTGCAGCAAGAGGATTTTGTGGATCGCCTGAGCGCCCTGCTTGCGGCGCACCCAAGCGTCAAGCCCTTCAGCCTGGAGATTGAAGTGCTGGAGACAAGCGCGCTGCAGGACGTGGTCAAGACCTCGCAAGTTCTGAATGCCTGTCACAGGATCGGAGTGTCGTTTGCCCTGGACGACTTTGGCACCGGCTACTCCTCGCTGACCTATCTCAAACGCCTGCCAGCCAGCATACTCAAGATCGACCAGAGCTTTGTGAGCGATATGCTCGAGGACCCGGAGAATCTGAACATCCTGGAGGGCATATTGGGCCTGGCGTCTGCTTTCCATCGTCAGGTGATCGCTGAAGGCGTGGAGACCGTGGAGCACGGACTGATGCTGCTGCAACTGGGCTGCGAACTGGCTCAGGGCTACGGGATCGCGCGGCCGATGCTTGCGTGTGATCTGCCCGGCTGGGTATCTGCGTGGCGGCCCGATCCACGCTGGGCCGAGGTGCCCCAAGTCCACTCCGGCAACAGGGTGCTGCTCTATGCCTGCGTGGAGCACCGCGCGTGGATTGCAGCCTTTGAGTCCTTTATGCGGGGCAAGCGCCACGCTCCTCCGGCGCTGGATATACGCCATTGCCGATTCGGGCTGTGGCTCGACGCTGAGGGGGTGGCTGGCCGCGGCGACCAGCCCGCTTGCAAGTCTGTGGGAATCGCTCATCGGAAATTCCACGAGTTGGCTGCGGAGATCTACGCGGCACAGGCCGAGGGCAGAAACTCGGAAGGGCTTAGGCGTTTAGGCGAGCTGCATGGCCTGTGCGACGAGCTTCTCAGGCAATTAGAGATTTTGAGGCAGGTAAGCTAGCGCCGGCAATCATTCATGCCGCACGCGAAAGCCGCGCTTTACCCGTGCACCTCAATGCGAATCCCGTCCTTTGCCGTCAGCCGCAGCGTTTTGCTGAAGCTCACAACGATGCGTTCGCCGCTACGGCTTACGTGACTCTCCACAGCGTTTCCACCGCTCTGAGCTGAGGCCGCCTTACCGGAAGCCGCGATCTCGCAGGAGCGGCAAGCGAGCGTTCCTTCCAGCACGTTGATTGCAAAACTGGTGCCATCGGCTTGGCGCCGCAGTGAATACGTGCCCCATCCCGTTCCCGTCGACCAAAGGCAATTGAAGTTGTCCTTCGCCACCAGCGGAGCGGCAACCACCGATGCGTTGCCGCCGTTGTAGCTAAAGCCGCTGAGAGCAAGAACGGCTGACCAGGCCGACATAGCGCGCGCATAGTGGTGTCCGCACTCAGCCTCGTCCCATGGATTTCGTTTCTCGCCGTCGTAGCGAAGGCGGATGTTGCGCACACACTCCAAACCTTCTTCCACCATGCCCCAGTTCATCATGAGCACCGCCGCGGTGTATTCAAAGCCGGTCATGGTTTCAGCGAAGTAGGGGAAGGGAATATGCGGGCGTTCGGCCTTGCCGTAGTCACAGATCACCACCGAGGCCTCATTGTTCAAGGCAAACGTGCGTTCGGTGTTGTTGTGCCCGGCGAGGCTGCGCTTGTAGTTGTAGCGGTAAATGGACCGGAGCGTCGCACGAATCTTCTCCTGCGACACCAGCGCTCCCAGGCCGCAGACGTCCGCCAGATACTGCCCCAAAAGTTGATCGACGAGACATCCGGCGCCAAGCTGGTATTCCGGAGTCTCCGTGTTCTCAGAGCCCATGTCGCTGCGCAGGTTGTCGGCTATCTCGTCCTTGCGAAACCCTCTGATCTGCTGGATGTAATACTCGCCGTTGAAGAGGTTGGCATCGATCCAACGGCTACCCTGTTCGAAGAGCTTGCGATATGTCTCGGCGGACGACGTGTCGCCGGCTGCGCGCGCCATTTCCTCACCGGCCCGCAGTCCGCCTAGATAGTAGATCCCGCACATCGGGTTAGGGCCGTAGAACTCGACGTCGTAGGTATTGTGTTGCACGCCCTCCATCACGCCATCTCGGTTGCCGTCCCATCCGCCGGGAACCCAGGCAAACTCGAGCGCCTTTTTCGCCCTTGGCCAAGTGGCACGCAGCAACTCGTCGTCTCCGCTGATCTTCCAGTCCAGCCACGCATGCATGATCTGGCCCATCTGGCCGTCAGCCGCAGCGAATCCTGAGCGCGCCTTTCCATCCGGCAACATTTGGCGGAAGTGGATTGCGCCGGCATCGTCCATGGAATAGCCAAAGGAACTGCGGCGCAGCGATCGGGCAAAGGACGGAAACAGGAACGGAGTTGATGTCTCGTAATTCCAAACGTGAGTGCAGTTGCCAAAGCAACAGCCGCGCTGATTATCGCTGCCTTCGAAGCCGTGGAACTCCCCGTCGGCGGTGCGAAAGCAGGTGGTGGTGGCGAGCGTGGAAAGATTTGCGCCGGCGGCCTCTTTCACCACTGCGGGCAGCGTGGTTTCGCGCAATGCCCCCGTAAACATGCGGGTCCGGGCTTCAAGAGACTCAAGATTTGCGGCAGCGTATTCAACGGCCTCCCATGCGCTCTTGAATCGTGTTGCGTAGAAGTTTCCGATGATGGTGTTGCCTTCGCCCGGAGGCGCCGACCAGCCACACCAGTCCGGCGTGCGATTGGGGAATCGCCAGGCGAGCAAGAACGGAAAACTCGCCGTCTGGCCCGGAGCGATGGTTCTCCTCAGGCAAAGCACGCCCACGGAGTTATGCTCTTCCGGTTGCGTGCCCAGGTTTCCCGATTTTGAAAATTCGTCCCAGAACTGGAGCGGCGAGTTCCACCAGCGCCCTGCCGGCCATCCCTCCCAATGCGAAACCTCAGTGCCGGCCTCCGGCGTCGCGGCCAACACGAATTCACCCGCCATGGGGTCTTCCGCCACGAGGCTCGGATTGCTCATCACCAAGCCCGCAATGCGGTCCTCGACCCGATACTCGTTCCGCCTCCCGTCATCCGGCTTCTGATTCGCAGCTCCACCTCTGTCTCGCGTCGTCTTCACGGGGTTATCGATGGAGAATGCAATGCCGACCTTGGCTGTTGCCGGGCCGGGGTTGGTAACCCGATAGCGCAGAATGGCCACCGGCAAACCCGAATCGTCCGGATCATGAGGAATGAACGGCGAAAACGCATCGAGCTCCACCCTCACCGGCAGAGTGTTGTCCTCGAAATCGATATGCGCCAGCGGATATTCGCCGGTGAAGGTACCCGACTCAAGGCGGCTGAGTCCAGGAGCGTTGTTTGACCCGAGGCCATCCTGCCCCTCGTAAGGCGGCTGAATCCGCGCTTCAAGCAAGTGGGCGACCGGCTTGTCGCTTCCGGCCTGCGCCCAGATGGCCGGAAACGCATACGATGGACGGAATCCTTTGTTAGGTCGGTTGAAGATTTCCCAGTTGTCCAGCTGCCCGCGCCCGCCCAACCCAATGCTGCCCGCTGCCACTCCACCCAGAGGGAACGAAATCATGCGCAGTTGGCGTCCGCGGAACTGCCGCGGATACGCGAGATCTTCGTGAGATTGGCTTTGCTCTGCATCGGCGCGGAGTTCCAGCTCCCGGCTCTGGGCAGCCATATGCTTTGTCTGCACGGCGGCTCCTACGGCTCCAGCCGCCTGCTTGAGAAAGCTCCGGCGATTCAGTCCTGGCTTGTCTTTCATCCGCGCTCCTTGAGTACAGCCACGCCGGGGAATTGTGCGTCCCCGGCATTTTATTAGCCCGAGGGGTTCATTCCGCAAGCCGCAAAACGAAAAATGGCTCCCATTGTGGGGAAGCCATTGTGCACGTCACGCCGTCTCTTTGAGTGGGTCGTCTTTTGTGCAGAAATGGAAATGGAGCCGAAAGTCGGACTCGAACCGACGACCTGCTGATTACGAATCAGTTTTTGGCTGTTTTGCACAGAGTAGAACAGAGTCGAATTATGCAGTTGATCTCCTGTATTTTCAATACTTAGAAGTGATTGGTACTTTGCATTATGCTGCGCCAAGAAGCACTAAATTCCAAGTCAAACATGCACCAGAACATGCACCAGATTATCTGCTGACTCACTGGAAATGACAGTCAGATTAGCACCCGCCCAGTCCGCGATTCTCATCGCGAGACCTCGCCAGAACCCTTGACGCCCGAGGAAGGAGAGGTCGCTGCTGTCGAAGGGTTGGATACTCGGCGTGGTGTGAACCGGCTGTGCATATCTTCGTCTTGTATTCGCCTATACTGTTCCTGTGTGGAACCTGCCCCAACCCCGGCTCTGCGACTTCGCCATTCGGTGCAAGGGATGCGGCGAGACCATCCCCGCCCCGGTCGAAACCATGCCAGACAGTTGGATTGTTGCCGACTGTCCGTTGTGTGGAACGAGGAGGCGC
>PKXI01000084.1 GCA_003133425.1 Acidobacteriaceae bacterium | reverse complement strand
CAAATGGATGTCCGGTCCTGCGGGGAGCAGGGACCAAAAGCCGAGAGGCACTGGTGCGCAAACGGAGATCCCGATCAAATGAATTGCGCGCTCTCCTGAGCGCGCCAAGGAACCTTGTGCTTTTCTATTGACAAAGACTTACATGGATGCCGGTTAACCATTCAGAACCCATTTTTTGCTCGGTAAGTGACTCGACGGATGATGTGCTCATCGATCAGTGTGAGACTCTCAATTTCTAAATCGCAGCCGCGATTCAGATGCGACAACTTACATCAGTTCTCAGGCAGAGTTCCAATATGATCGTTGACAAAAAGATCGACTGGAGCATTCTGTTTAATCAGCTTTAAGCCGAGTTGTTTTTCAAGCGCATGGGGCAATGGTAGGAGGCCAATTTCGTCAGAGGAGCCGGCGCTCAGCGGAAGCTGATCAGGTCCCATAGTCGAACACCGCATCGTAGCGTCCGGTGAGCCCGGACCAGCGCAGTCTCCGCCTGGCGAGGATTCTTGACTGACTTGTTGGTCTGGCGTCTCAATCTGAAGTAACTCCAGAGCGAAGTGTGCAATCTTGGACAGACTGTGTCCCGCAGACTGTTTCAATCTTATTTCGCTTTTTTGAAGAAGCGATCAGGTGCAGGAGCCTGTTCTGGGATGGTTTGTTGGCGCCTCCTCATCCTGCGGAAGATGAATCCCGAAGGACAGGCAGCGACAACAGCAAAGGTAGCCCATGCTTATGCAGGGCGCAGAAGCAACAACAGCAACAAACTGAAGAACGGCCGGAAATGGAGCGTATTAGTCACGCTGACCGTTAGGAACTTCAGTCTGATTGCGGAGGGTAAACGCATGGATTCGCGATTATTGAAGACGGCTTGCGTAGTTGTAGCGTCGGCATGTGTAGGATTCATGCCAATGGGGTGCAAGAAGGCCCCGCCGGTTACTCTGGCTTGCAACGCCAGCGCACCTGCCATTTTCCCCGGCGAGCCGGTCAACCTGGCCGCGACGCCCGGAGATCTAAGTACCAAAAAGAATGTAAGTGTGATTTACACATGGACGGGCGAGGGAGTAACGGGCGACGGCAGCAAGGCCTCCGTCAACACGGCTTCGCTGGCTCCTGGCGCTTATACCGTGAAGGTTGGAGTGAAGGAAGGCAAGAAGGGCAAGGAGGGGCTGAAACCCGGCCAGGCTGCCGAGTGTTCGACCGGCTATACGGTGAAGGAATTCGAGCCGCCTACCGTCAGCTGCTCGTCCGCTCCCAGCACGATCAAGCCGGGGGAGAGCAGCACCATAACCGCGGTCGCCTTAAGCCCACAGAACCGCCCGCTGACTTACAGCTATTCGACTGCAGCCGGCACCGTGGAAGGAGCCACGACCACCGCGACGTTCAGTTCGACCGGAGCACCAGCAGGTCCCGTGGGAATTACCTGCAAAGTGGCCGATGACAAGGGTCACACCGCGAGCGGTGAAACCACTGTGACCATCGTGGCTCCGCCTCCTCCTCCGCCGCCAATTCCACACGCAGAGGCGCTCTGCTCCCTGACTTTCGACACAGACGCGAAGCGTCCGACTCGTGTCGACAACGAGGCCAAGGCTTGCTTGGACGAAGTAGCCCTCGACCTACAGAAGCAGGCGGACGCCAAAGTTGTGATCGTTGGTGAATCGAACACGGAGGAGAAGACCCCGCCGAAACATCACCACAAGAACGCCAAGGTTGTGGATTTTGCTGCACAGCGCGCCGTGAACGCCAAGGACTACCTGGTGACGGAGAAGGGCATAGATGCGTCCCGCATCAGCGTGACCACCAGTGCCACAGAGGGGCAGAAGGTGGAAAACTACCTGGTGCCCGCCGATGCAGTCTTCTCGTCTGATGTGCAGGGAACCACCCCGGTGGATGAGTCTGCGGTGAAGGCGCAGGAGCGTAAGCCTCTGGCTGAACGGCATCACCAATAACATGCTGCTGAGGTAAAGCAGTCTGTCCTGACGCCCGTTATCTATTTGGTAGCGGGCGTCAGGCCTTTCCCGGAAGAAGCGAATGCGTCGTGCCCTTGTATCAGCCAAGAAACGGGCCCGGCGGATGCGCGCTTGGATTCATTTTGCAGTCTTACGAGGTTGACACCGGTGTCGATCACAAGGCTGTCAGTTGCGCTCAACCCTGAAGCTTCCTGATCTGTTCAGTTGGGAAGTCTCTGTGAAGCTGAATCGACAAGCGGCTTCTGAGAGTTGCGCTCAGTCACTTAAGCGAACATACCGTGGAGAAGCCTGCCACCTTTGCTGCTTAGTCAGCAGATGTCGGTAGGCGTTTCGCCGGCCCCTGACATAGCGCTCCGACACTCACGAGCAGGCTGCTGAGAGAAGAGACAGAGTGCAAGGGCCTGCTCATGACTCGGTGACTGAGGTATCAAATGGATCTCCGATGCCGGCCATCAAGCAGATCTATGCGGTGAAAAAAGTGCGCTTTCGAAGCGACTACTATTCGTTCGCAAATGTGCGAATCGAACGTCCGCGCAGTAACCGGTTTAGGAACGACAATCCGGACAACTGCCAGAGTGAGCAATTCTGAACAGACCAGGCGCCCCCGCAATGCCCAAAATCTTTCCGTGAGAGATCCAAAAATGGAAATCCCGACTTAACTCCATCAATGAGGAGTTACTGGAGCAAAAATGAAGAAGATAGTGATTTTCTTTTTTGCCGCGTTACTCGCAATATCTTCCGTCACGCCTGCGTATGCGAGCCACCACCGGAGACACCAGAGATACCACCGAGGTCACCCGATCATAGTGGTACTTCCACGCTAGCTACGTTGCCGCTTCGTCATCCTGGGCACCCTACGGGCAAATGGAGCAGGCTCTTACCCCGGAAACGCGCTCGAACCTGGGTGTACCCGGGTGACTGCGGTATTCGCAGGTTACTATTCTTTCCTCTTCGGCAAAGCTCCTTCTGGCCCCCGGGAGGTGGGCAGACATGAAGAAATGGTTATGTTCCGTCGCCGGATTATCCCTGGCATTAGCAGGCTCTCTGACCGCACTCGCACAAACTCCGGCAGTTCCACCACCCAACATCCTCGACATAGAAACAATCAACATAAAACCCGACATGGATGGACCCTACGACAAAATTGCCTCAGAGTACCCTGGCCTGTCGGAGCAACTCAAGGACCAGACGCACGTCCTTGGAATGGAAGCCCTGACCGGCTCGCCTCGAGCAATTTACCTCTCCGGCTACGATTCTTTCGAGGCGTTCGAAAAGAGCGAGGAGTGGCTCACAGGCAACGCGACAACCGACGCCAAGTTTGACGCGATGGATGCGAGCGAGGCCCCTTACATATCCGAGGAACACCATACCATTTGGCACTACCGCCCCGACCTCAGCAACAACGTCGCCGGAGCGGACATACCGCACTCCCATTACTGGGAGGTGATCATCTTCCACATGCGCCTCGGTCACGACGAACACTTCAAGGAATTGACGAAGCTTTATCGCGACGCCTACCTCAAGAGCGGCCAAAACATCCCTTGGTCTAGTTATGAAGGAATGATGGGCGTGACCGACGCCTACCTCGTCCTGGTGCCGATGAAGTCCCTCAGGGAAGAGGATATGGGCCTTGAACATAGGAAGGAATTCGGGGCCGCGCTGGGCGACGAGGGAAGGAGCCGAATGAACAAGATTTCCGAGGAGAGCGTGGCCAGCGTCGAGGACAACCTCTGGATGGTGAATCCGGACTGGAGCTACGTCGAGAAATCCTGGATCGATGCCGATCCCCAATACTGGGGGGCCGAACCGCCCGCAAAGCCCGCGCCGAAACACGCCGTCGGAACTGCGCCTGCAGCAAAGGCTCCGCCTACACACTAAACAAGGTCGGTCGGAACAAGAAGGGCGCCGTTACGCAACGGCGCCCTTCCAGTTTGTGCGCCCAGCACGGGCGCACTCTTACGGGTGGAAGTCCCGTCGCGAGTTGGTCACAACGAGCGAAGCTAAGCGCAACTGCATGCCTGCGTTTGGTTGTTTTAGTATTCGCCGTCCATGCCGCCGTAGCCGCTGGCCGGGGCAGCAGCCTTGCGCTCGGGAAGCTCGACAACCAGGGCTTCAGTGGTGAGAAGCAGACCGGCAATCGAGGCTGCGTTCTGCAGTGCCGTGCGGGTCACCTTGGTCGGGTCGATGACGCCGGCCTTGACAAGGTCCTCGAAGACGCCGGTGAGGGCGTTGTATCCGTAGTTCTGCTCCTTGGATGCGAGGACCTTGGCTACGACCACAGCTCCTTCTTCGCCGGCATTGGCGACGATCTGCCGCAGCGGCTCTTCGAGGGAGCGTCGCACGATCTGCGCGCCGATCTTCTCGTCGCCTTCGAGCGTCTTGATGAGGGCGTCGATCGCCGGAATGGCGCGAACCAGGGCCACGCCGCCGCCGGGGACTATGCCTTCCTCGACTGCCGCGCGGGTTGCGTGCAGAGCGTCCTCAACACGAGCCTTCTTTTCCTTCAGTTCGGTCTCGGTTGCAGCGCCCACCTGGATGATGGCAACGCCGCCCACCAGCTTGGCCAGCCGCTCCTGGAGCTTCTCCTGGTCGTAGTCCGAGGTGGTCTTCTCGATCTGTGTACGGATCTCGTTCACGCGGCCTTTGATCTTGCTGGCCTCGCCAGCGCCGTCGATGATGGTGGTGTTGTCCTTGTCGATGGTAATGCGCTTGGCGTGGCCCAGAAGCTCGAGCTTCACGCCTTCCAGCTTGATGCCCAGGTCCTCAGTGATGGCCTCGCCGCCGGTCAGGATGGCGATGTCGCCGAGGATCGCCTTGCGGCGATCGCCGAAGCCGGGAGCCTTGACGGCAGCCACTTTTAGGGTGCCGCGCAGCTTGTTCACCACCAGGGTAGCCAGGGCCTCGCCCTCAACGTCCTCAGCGATGATCAAGAGCGGCTTTCCGCCTTTGGCCACCTGCTCCAACAAGGGCAGCAGATCCTTCATATTGCTAATCTTCTTCTCGAAGATCAGGATGGCGGGCTCATCCAGCACTACTTCCATGCGCCCGGGGTCGGTGACGAAGTAGGGGCTCAGGTAACCACGATCAAACTGCATACCCTCCACAGTCTCCAGAAAGGTATGGTCTGTCTTCGAATCCTCGACGGTGATGACGCCATCCTTGCCGACCGTCTTCATCGCTCCGGCAATGATTTCGCCAATCTCCTGGTCTCCGTTGGCCGAGATGGTGCCTACCTGGGCCACGGAACCCTCGCCCACGGGCTTGGACAACTTACCCAGCGCGCCGCCTTCGACCCACTTGCCGTCCTTGTCGCGCGTCCCAATAATCACGATCACAGCCTTTTCGATGCCGCGCCTCAGCGCCATCGGGTTGGCGCCGGCCGCCACTGTCTTCACGCCTTCGCGGAAGATGGACTGGGCGAGAACCGTTGCGGTCGTGGTGCCATCTCCGGCTACGTCTGAGGTCCTGGAAGCGACTTCCTTCACCAGTTGAGCGCCAACGTTCTCCATCGGGTCCTTCAGCTCGATTTCCTTGGCCACCGTCACACCGTCCTTGGTGATGGTGGGCGAACCGAACTTCTTCTCAATCACAACGTTCCGGCCCTTGGGTCCGAGCGTCGCCTTGACGGCGTCCGCCAGCGTGTTCACGCCGCGCAGGATCGCCTGACGGGAATCCTCACCTTGCAGAATTTGCTTTGCCATGCTTGTAACTCTCCAATTCGTGTATCGGTTCTCAACGCTCAGTGGTCGGGCTTTCCCGTGTCGATACGGCCAATCAGCCTCAATCCCGCTGATCTTCCGGATGCTGAGTTGCCCGGCTATTTACTTCTTGATGATGCCGAGGACTTCTTCCTCGCGCATGATCAGAAACTCCTCACCGTCGATCTTGATCTCGGTGCCGGAGTACTTGCCGAAGAGCACGCGGTTTCCCGACTTCACGTCCAGAGGGAAGACCTTGCCTTCGTCGTTGGACTTGCCCTTGCCGACAGCGATGACTTCGCCTTCCTGGGGCTTTTCCTTGGCGCTATCCGGGATGATGATGCCACCACGAACGGTTTCGCCCTCTTCAATACGGCGGACGAGAATGCGGTCGTGCAGCGGAGTGAAGGTGGTTGTCGCAGATTTTGTTGCCATTTGGTGCCTCTCTTTCATGCGCAGGCAGGGTTGAACCCCGGCCGCGGGCCTTGGGTGGCTTTTGAGAGAAAGGCTTCTGAGATTGCGGACTTCGGCTCCAAAAGATTGGGGCAGCAAACCCGCTCAAGCAGTTCCACCAGTAGAGTGCTAGCGCTCTAGTCTTCTAATTGCTAATCGTAAGGAGGGGCACTTGTCATTGTCAAGGCGTATCTCGTAAATTTATGAGTGAAAGTCGCTCACGTTTTATGCGCTTTCTGTTTTCAATCAGGCCTATCCTGCTCGTCTGAGGTCTCAGTTCACCGGCTTTCCGAACATTAGCCCCACGAACGCCCTGTTTTGTCATGAAACGGGTGCTCCAGCGTTTGAAGAATCCCCATGTAGAGGCAGGGCCCGGCCAGATCGGTTTCCTGGCACAAGAGTTTCTTCAGATCGACAGCCGTACTGGGATTACGAAGGCGACCGGAGGAGTCTCGCTACCCTCGACACCTCCCGCATGGGATCCGCGCCACCTGCATCGTGCCCCCCGAGAAGCGGGTCTGACATTGTCCAGGGGCGCCTTCTCGCTAGCCGCTGTGATCAACCTCGATTGTTGAGAATATTCGGCCTCGGCTGGTGGTCCCTGCTCCCCGCAGGACCGGACATCCATTTGCTGTCTCAAGCTCCAAAGAGCTATCGCAGAAGATTGAGTTTGTGTTCTCTGCCAGTCCCGAAACAATCCGAAGGTGGCATCGGAAGTTGCCTTCGTCTGGTCTCTGAGGAGCCTCCGAGGTAGTTCTCTGAATCAGCCTCACAGCTGAGTTCAGCTTTTCGCAACACCTCGTGCTCCTCCTAGACTTAGCATTCAAACAAACCTTCCCTAACCCTGGTCGGAGGCTGCAGGGACCCTGGAAAGTCCGAAAACTGCATTGGCGATGAGTTGGCGGTCGTTCGCCCGC
>PKXI01000173.1 GCA_003133425.1 Acidobacteriaceae bacterium | reverse complement strand
GAATGAAACGGTAAGAATCTATAGATAGGTGGATCTATCCCAGGTTAGGCGCGATATGGCTGCGCCAAGCCTGGGGCACCCGGTTTTTACTGAGGCTGCTAGAGCGCGGTTTCGCCACGTTCGTCATTGCGGATTCTGATGGCTTCGTCGACGCGGCTGACGAAGATCTTTCCGTCGCCGATGCGGCCGGTGCGGGCGGCGCCGATGATGGCCTGAATGGCTTTCTCCTTCAACTCGTCGTGAAGAACCAGCTCGATCTTCACCTTGGGAAGAAGGTCGACCGTGTATTCACGGCCGCGATAAAACTCGGTGTGGCCCTTCTGGCGGCCATGGCCGCGGGCTTCGAGAATGGTCATGCCTTCAATGCCTGCTTCGAGCAGCGCATCTTTGACGGCGTCCAGCTTGGAGGGCTGGAGAACGGCTTCAATCTTGAGCATATGCAAAATGCCTCGTTTGACAGCGTATCAGGCGGAGCGGGGGGCTGGCCGCAATCCGCCTAAAGTTTTTTAAGAACCCGGAACAAAGTTGGACCCCAGGTCAGGAGTTGAGGTCGTAGCCTTCCTCGCCGTGCTGGGAGAGATCGAGGCCGGCGGATTCGTGTTCGGGAGAGACGCGCAGGCCGATGATCCGGTCAACGACGAAGAGCAGAACCAGCGTGCCCACGATGGAGATGCTCCAGGCAATGGCGACTCCGCCGAGCTGGTTGAGGAGCTGCCCCCAGTGGCCGTCGATGGCGCCGGTGGGGACGTCCTTGCCGTAGATGGCGTTGATGGCGCGGGTGGCGAAGAGTCCGGTGAGCAGGGCGCCAAGGGTTCCGCCAGCGCCGTGCACGCCGAAGGCATCGAGCGAGTCATCATAGCGGAACATGCTCTTTACCTTGAAGACCATGAAGGAGCAGAAGAAGCCCGCGATGATGCCAATGAGCAAGGCCGGGAAGGGCTGAACGAAGCCGGAGGCGGGGGTGATGGCGACCAGGCCGGCGACCGCGCCGGAGATGGCGCCGAGTGCGGTGGGCTTGCCGTTGTGGAACCACTCGAAGATCGTCCAGCCAACGGCGGCCGCAGCGGCGGCGAAGTGGGTGTTTACGAAGGCGCTGGTGGCCAGGGGGCTGGCGGCCAGAGCGCTGCCGGCGTTGAAGCCGAACCAGCCTACCCACAGCAGGCAAGCTCCGATGAAGCTGAGCACCATGGAGTGAGGGGGCATGTTGGTCTGGGGATAGCCGATGCGCTTGCCGAGGTAGATGCAGGTGACCAGGGCGGAGACGCCGCTGGTGACGTGGACTACGGTGCCACCGGCAAAATCGAGGCTGGGAATGCGGCCGCCAGTGGCGTTGAGCAGTCCGCCAACGCCCCAGACCATGTGGGCCATGGGACAGTAAACAAAAATGGACCAGAGGGAAAGATAGAGCGCCATGGCGCTGAACTTCATGCGCTCGGCGAAGGCGCCGGTAATGAGGGCCGGGGTAATGATGGCGAACATGAGCTGGTAGATCATGTAGGTCTGTTCGGGAATGGTGGCGGCGTAGTCGGTGTTGGGGGTAAGGCCGACGCCGCGCAGGAAAAGATGCTCAAAGCCGCCGATGAAGGCGTTGCCGTGGCCAAAGGCCAGCGAGTAACCGCAGACAGCCCAAATGATGGTGACCAGACCCATCATGGCGAAACTCTGCATCATGGTGCCGAGGATGTTCTTCTTGCGCACGAGGCCGCCGTAGAAGAGAGCGAGTCCGGGGCCGGTCATGAGCAGGACCAGTGCGGCGGAGACCAGCATCCATGCGTTGTCGCCGCTGGCCTGGGCATTCTGGACGGCCTGCTGAAGGGCAGCAATCTGCGCCTGCGTCACCGGGGCCTGAGCGGCGGGGGTTGCGGCAGTTGACTGGGCGAGGGCAAGGGCAGGAAATGCGATCAGGGCGGGCAGGAGGGACAGGCGTACTGTACGTCTCGGCATGATGATTCGGCTCCGAAAAAGTCGTCTGCAAAAGGCGTCCGTTTTGGGGAGGCTCAGACGAGGAACAGTTTTAAATTCTTTGCGATAAGCCGTTGAATCGTGAAGCTTCGACGTCTGCTCGCAAGAAGCCAGGGACCGCAGTTAGAGCATTTTCGGAATACACGTAGACTTTTTAAGAGCATTGAAAGGTGGCTTTTTCTTGAGGAAAAAGCCACTTAGCATAGTGCCTTCGGTCTACACCAATTCCGAAAATGCTATAGCCGGTCACCGGAAAAGGAATACGGGATACATGAAGGATAATTGCGCTTTCATAGCATTCTCATAAAGACTGGAGAATAACGCAAGTTTCCTGATTTTCTTGATGGGACTATTACGAACGAAATGATATCTGCCCGAGAGCTGGAAGGACGGAGAACCGCGATGAAAGGGATGCATAGCGGATGGCGGGTTGGGTTTTGTGCAGTGCTTTGCGTCGCGACGATCGCGCCGGTCAAGAGCGCGGCTGCGGCACGGCATCCGGCGCGCTGCCGCAAGATATTGCTGACCGGCGAGGTAAATGCCGGGCAGGAGTGGAAGGCAGCCTTCGGCGAGGGGTGGATGTTCCGGGTGGTGCCGATTCAGCCGGGGAAAGAGGGGTACAGCGGCTGGGACCTGGTGGTGGACCGGGAACAATCTGCTGGATATCCTGACGCACTGCTGGTGGCCACGCCGCCGTATTACTCCATCAGTGAACGCGAGGTGGGAACGACGTTTGGACTGCGAGCCCAGGATGCGATTGGCTGGAACCCACGGAGCTTTCACTTTTTGACCGATCCCGATGCGTTGCGTGAAGGCCAGAAACAGTTTCGGTCTTTGGGTGGGACAAAGATTTGGACCGAGGCGCCTGTGGCGAGCAGCCGCGAGCATGAGGCGGAGCAACGATTGCTTGAAATCAATCGGAGTGCGTCGGCAGGGCAGCTTCGGATTCTGAATGCAAGGTTCACGCCGGGAATTGCCGATGCGGCGCCCTTCGCCCGGAGATGGGCGCTTCAATCGGCAAAGACACCCCATACCGTGGCGCCCGCAGCCAGAGCAAAGGCCACGCCGCTGGGGGAATTGGACTGGATGCGCTTCTCTGTGACTCTTTGGCTTGCGGCGGGATGGAAGGCGCCCGGAGGGCTCGGTGCTCCGCTTGCGGCCTGTTCGGAATGAGGAGATTCCGAACCAGGAATCAGGGAACCGGGATGGGAAGTTGACCGGCAAAAACCGAAGGTGAGCGATTCTGACCATTTAATCAAAGCGGGAGTAGAGCTATATTGGAAGCATGGCTGTTTCGGCTGAGCGGGATCATTATCTTTTTGGGGCGCTGGACAGCAGCGCGAAGAATCGCATCAAGCTGAAGGAAGTGAGCTACGGCTACGAAGAGCCGGAGGGCGTCTTTCTGACCTCGATGGATTATGCCGTGAACTGGATTCGCAAGAATTCGGTATGGCCCATGACTTTTGGACTGGCCTGCTGCGCGATCGAGATGATGTCGATGGGAGCGTCGCGGTTTGATATAGCGCGATTTGGCGCTGAAGTGTTTCGGCCTTCGCCGCGGCAGTCGGACCTGATGGTGGTTGCGGGACGGGTTTCGCAAAAGATGGCGCCGGTGCTAAGGCGTCTCTACGATCAGATGCCGGAGCCGAAGTGGGTTATTTCAATGGGCGCCTGTGCGACTTCAGGCGGAGTCTTCAACAATTACGCGCTGGTGCAGGGCGTTAACCAGGTGGTTCCCGTAGATGTGTATGTGCCGGGGTGCCCCCCGCGTCCGGAACAACTCATTTACGCAATCACGCTTCTACAGGAAAAGATTCAACGGGAACGCCGCAGCCTTCTGAAGACCCTGAATATGGGGTGAGCTGCGGTCTCCGATGTTAGTAACTGGGGAGTGAGTTACCTGAGTAACAGATAAGTAATCTGCGTAGCAATCTGCGAAAGATGAAGCCATCGGAGCTGGCAGATTTAGCAGTTACTAAATCGGGTAACTCGTTGTAAAAAGTATTTTGGGGGTAAACGTACTATGGTACGTTTAAAGGTGTTGTAATGCGTCCGGAGCCTCGCAGATGTTGCGGAGTCACCCGGTCCGAGCGGGAGTATATGCTCGCAAGCAGCCATTTTCCATTTAGTACGTCAGCCTTATTGCGGAGGATAAACGCATGCATGCTCGTGTTTTAAAATCTGTAAGCCGGGTTCTATTCCTGGCGCTTGTAGCATTGATTCCTGTTGCCTTGAGTGCCCAGGCCACAGCCACATCGACCGGAAAGCCAGCATGGAATGACTCACCATCGAGGTGGGACATTTTTGCAGGCTACAGCTATCTTGCTCCTCGCGGGACAGTAGCAACTCCGCTTCCCAGCGGCGCAACAGTTTCGGCCAATTACGATGCCGTCAATCTTGGCGGCCTGTTCAGCGGCGCGTACTACTTCAATAATCACATTGGCGCGCAGGTGGAATTCGGCGTTCATGAGTGGGGCGTGCAATCGGCCAACGGCTCCAACATCGGTACGCATGGGAACGACGACGGCTTCCTTACGGTTGCCGGCGGTTTGATCGCGCGTTTCCCGAGCGGAAACATTACACCGTTTATCCATGGGCTGGTAGGAACGGCGCAGGTAAACGGCCCGTATTTCAATCCCAACAAGTGGGGTAACGATCTCACGGTGGGCGGCGGCATGGACTATGAGATGCCGTTCTTCGATCATCACCTGGCGATTCGCCTCTTCCAGGCTGACTATGAGTACATGCACGCAAACTTCGGGCCTGGTTATTTCGGCGGCCGCGCCAACATCAACGCCGCACGGTTGAGCACCGGCTTCGTTATTCATGCCGGCTCCATCGCGCCACCTCCGCCTGTGACCCTGGCATGCTCGGCCAGCCCTCAATCAGTCTTCCCCGGCGAACCGATTACGGTGACCGCGACAGCCGGCGACCTGCTTCCCAAGCTGAACGTGATTTATTCATGGAGCGGATCGGGCGCGATGGGCAATGGCACCACGGCCACGATTGCAACGACCACCATGGATCCCGGCAACTATACGGTGACCGGAACAGTGAAGGAAGGCAAGAGCGGCAAGGAAGGCTTGAAGCCCGGCCAGACCGCGAATTGCACCGCGAGCTTCACAGTGAAGGCCTTCGAGCCGCCGACCATCAGCTGCACAGCCAACCCCAGCACCATCAAGCCCGGGGAAACCAGCACGATTACCTGCACTGGTATGAGCCCGCAGAATCGTCCGCTCACCTACACCTATTCGGCAACGGCCGGCACGGTTACGGGCAGCGGAACAACGGCTGAGTACTCCTCAGTTGGCGCGCCGACCGGCGTAGTTGGCATAACGGGCAACGTATCAGACGACAAGGCCCACACGGCCAGCTCCGGCACCAACGTCACCATCGTGGCCCCGGTTATTCCGCCGGCTCCTCACACCCAGGCACTGTGCTCCATCAACTTCTCGACCGACAAGAAGCGGCCGATGCGCGTTGACAACGAAGCCAAGGCCTGCCTGGACGAAGTTGCCCTTGATCTGCAGCGTCAGGCGGATGCGAAGGCAGTCGTCGTCGGCGAGTCGAACGCCAAGGAGAAGGAAATAACCGCGAAGCAGCAGAAGGTGGCCCTGAAGCACAAGAGAGCCAAGGTTACGCTGTTCGATGCGCAGCGCGCTGTGAACGCCAAGGACTACCTGGTGACCGAGAAGGGTATTGATGCTTCGCGCGTCAGCACCATGACCGGCACAACCGATGGGCAGACGGTGGAAGATTACCTGGTGCCCGCTGGTGCAACCTTTACAGGCGATGTGCAGGGAACCACGCCGGTGGACGAGTCGACCGTGAAGCCGGAAGTCCGCAAGCCGCTGGCCCAAAGGCACCCGGCACGGAAGCACGCCGCAGCCAAGTAGACCTACCCGGTTTCGACCGGCTCATAACCGCCAAGTCAGGCCTCCCATCCACGAAGGATGGGAGGCCTGATGAAAGCAAGAACATGCGAATCCTCCTGCAACCCTTCGAGGCTGACCGGCAAGCCGGTTGGCCTTTTTGGTTTCATGCACGATTTTTTGCCGTCTTTTTCTTTTGTCTGGGGGCTTTCTGTTTGAATAGTTGTTTGAGGGATTTTCTCCATCTCTGCGTCCGGCGCGGCGTTCTGGCGCTTGTTCTCATTTATTTGTTTTGCGGCCAAGGCCTTTGGGCGCAGCAAGCGTCGAATGCGGCGGTCGCGAACGTTGTGCATTGGAACGCGGTGGGGCCGGCGGGCGGCGATGCACGCGCGATTGCGGCGGTGCCGGGGCAGCCCAGCCATCTCTACCTGGGGACAACCAGCAGCTGGTTGTATGAATCGCTGGACGCAGGTGTCACATGGCATCGGCTTGCCAAGCTGGACACGGCGGACGACCTGGTCCTGGATCACATTGTTGTGGACGCCTCAGATCGTGCCACGATTTTTGTGGCCGGATGGAGGCGCGCTGACGGTGGCTTGTGGGTGAGCCGCGACCGGGGCCGGAGTTGGAGCGAGGTCGCAGGCCTGCACGGTCAGTCGATTCGTGCCTTTGTGCAGGCGCCCTCCAATCCCAAAGTGTTTTTTGCGGGAACGCTTGAAGGGGTTTTTCGGTCCACCGATGCGGGCGCGACCTGGGAACAGATTAGCGAGAAGGGCAGCCGCGAGATTCACGAGGTGGAGTCGCTGGCAGTGGATCCCTCGAACCCGGCCATCGTTTATGTGGGCACGTGGCATCTGCCCTGGAAGACGAGCGACGGTGGCAAGAGCTGGCACAACATCAAGCAGGGCCTGATCGACGACTCGGATGTTTTCTCGATCATCCTCGATCCGATCAAGCCGAGCACGGTGTTTCTCAGCGCGTGCAGCGGAATCTACAAGAGCGAGTCTGCGGGCGTGCGATTCCGCAAGATTGAAGGAATTCCCTCGACCGCGCGGCGAACGCGGGTTCTTAAGCAGGACCCGGCGAATCGCGCGATTGTGTACGCAGGAACCACCGAAGGTCTCTACAAAACCGAGAATGGCGGCAAGACTTTCAAGCTGCTCACCGGCCCTGACGTGATCGTGAACGATGTGTTCGTGGATCCGCGGGATTCGAACAACGTGCTGCTGGCCACCGATCGCGGCGGAGTGTTGGCAAGCAAAGACGCAGGGGCGAGCTTTGCCGCGTCGAATGAAGGAATCTCAGAACGCAAGGTAACAGCGCTGCTGGTGGACCGCGGCAATCCTGCAAAGCTATATGCCGGCGTGGTCAACGACAAGAACTATGGCGGCGTGTTCGTCTCGACCAATGGCGGCGCCGCCTGGCAGCAGATCCCTGCCGGTCTCGACGGGCGTGACGTGTTTGCGCTCGGGCAGACGAAGGATGGACTGGTGCTGGCCGGCACCAGTCACGGAATCTTCGCATTGGATCCTCCCGCGCCAGCCGATCCAGCAGCCGGCACTCCGAGCTCCGCTTTGACATGGGAGCCGCGAAACACAATCGCCAACACCATCATGAAAGTCTCCACCGAGACTCATTTGAGAACCAAGGTCAACGTGGAGAAGCAAGTGAAGGCTCCGGTCATCGAGCTGGAGAGCCGTGTGAACGCACTGGACGCCTCCAGTGATGTATGGCTCGCAGCTACGACGCTTGGCCTGCTGACCAGTCGCGACCAGGGCGCCAGTTGGCAGGGTGGCCCGGTGTTGGGAATGGGTGAGTATCTCTCGGTGACGGTGAATGGAGACCTGATGGCGGCGGCGCGGGCCGACGGTGCGGTGCTGTCNNATTCATCGAGTGGTTTTTGCTCCGGATGGGACATTGTGGCTGGGTGCGCGGGAAGGGGTCTACTTTTCGAAGGACCAGGGCAAGACCTGGCTGTGGATCGGGCGGCTCCCATTTCGCGACATAGACGACCTGGAATATGACGCGACGCTGAACAGGGTATTGGTGAGTTCGCGATCCAACGACCAGGTGTATTCCATCGATCCCAAAACGATGACGTGGAAGTGGTGGCGCACGGGCTACCGCGTTGCCTTGATTCGCGTTGCGGGCGGCCGGCTGGTCGCGGCCTCGCTCGATGACGGGGTGCTGGTGGAGCCGCAGGTGGGAACAGAAGGAAGATAAGAGCAGGGGTTAGGGATTAGGAACCGGGGGCAGTTCTCATCGGGGCGAGGACATATTTCTGTATCATAGATGTATGAGCGTTGCGACCCTGGATTCCTGCGAACGGAGCTCCTCTCGGAGTCATGACCCACGGCTGAAGCCGATTGCCGCCAAGGTGCTGGCGGGCGAGCGGCTGGACTTTGCCGATGGGCTGGCGCTCTACGGCTCATCGGACGTGCTGGCCGTAGGCTGGCTGGCCAACTACGTGCGCGAGCGAATGCATGGCGACGTTACTTATTTCAATGTGAATCGCCACATCAACCCGACAAATGTTTGTGTCGCGGCGTGCAAGCTATGCGCGTTCGGCCGCAAGAAGGGTGACCCGGCCGGCTACACAATGGCGCTCGAGGAGGCCTGGGAAACCGCGGCCTCAGGCTACTCAGAGGCGGTGACGGAATTTCACATCGTCGGCGGACTGCACCCGGATTTGCCACTGGAGTATTTTCTCGACCTGGTGCGCGGGCTCAAGGAACGGTTCCCCAAGGTTCACATCAAGGCTTTCACCATGGTGGAGGTGGCTTATCTCGCGCGGCGTGCCAAGCTCACCATCGAGCAGACGCTGGTGAAGTTGCGCGATGCGGGCGTGGATTCGATGCCGGGCGGTGGCGCGGAGATTTTTGCGGCGCGCGTAAGGTCCATCATCTGCGACCACAAGATTGACGGCGAAGAGTGGCTGGAGACGGCCCGGCTGGCTCATAAGCTGGGTTTCAAGTCCAACGCGACCATGCTCTACGGGCACATTGAAAATGATGCTGACCGCGTGGATCACCTGCTGAAGCTGCGTGCAGTGCAGGATGAGACGGGCGGTTTTCAGACCTTCATCCCGCTGGCGTTTCACCCAGAGAACACTGCGCTGGATCATTTACCGGTGACGACGGGTCTGACGGATATTCGTCAAATTGCAGTGAGCCGATTGCTGCTGGATAATTTCCCGCACATCAAGGCTTACTGGCAGATGATGACGCCAAAGATTGCGCAGATCGCATTGCGGTTTGGCGCGGATGACCTGGATGGAACGGTGATCGAGGAGAAGATTTACCATGATGCCGGCGCGACTACGCCGCAGGGCATGACGCGCAAGGAACTGTGCCGTCTGATTACTGAGGCCGGCCGGGTTCCGGTGGAGCGGGATACGTTGTACCATGCGGTGACGCGTACTGAGGACAGCTTTACGGTTGCGGTTTAGAAAGCTGAGTTTCGACCTGGGCAGATGGAGCGAGTTCAGCACCTTTGACTCGGGTCTCTCTGCAAGAACGATCGCCGATTTGGAGAAAGAGGGTATTCAATGAACGCATTCGGTTCTGCCGCCGTATTCGGGGCATGTCTGGGCTTTCTGTGGGGAATAGGATGCTCGCTTGCGGTCATGTATTCGATCTACCTGGCCGGCTATCGCAAGGCGATCAAGGAGTCTCTGGCGAAAGAGCAGCCAGTACGCTACCAGGAAGCGCTCAGGAAGATTGAAGGCAAGAAAGCACGGAAGCAGGCCGCGCGTCTGGCGAAGGCAGAATCGACTACTGTCGAACCACAGAGCCGCCCTTCATAACAAAATCTACGTGTTCAACCGCTGTGATGTCTTCCAGCGGATCGCCGGTCGAGCCGGATTCCCTCCACGACGCGGTAACGCGGATGGAGGATAGATTAAGGGTTTCAGTGTAGAAAGCGCTAGTTCTGAGCAACGGCCACCGGGGCCTTTTGATTCGCAGTGAAGGTTGTCCACGGGCCGGCAATCATGTCATGCAGAATCGGCTTTTGCCAGGCGAACTCAGGGTGCGCAGCTAGAAAAGGCTGGACCTTGAAGTCCTCGCCGCAGGGATGTCCGGCTCTGCCAATGAAGCTCAGCTTTGCGGCCATCTCCGAGTCCATCACCTTGCCAGAAACAGCTCCCGATGGAACAAAGGGCGGATCGCCCCAGACCTTTTCGCCGATCGGTGAGGTGTCTTCATGGCCGCAGAGGCTGCGTTTGCCGGCATCGATTTTGTGTTCGTAGCTGTCGTAGTGTTCTGACAGGTACGCCTCCGCGAGCGCTGCATCCAGCTTGCCGTAGTGCTCCTTCACAAATTGCTCGGCGCGAATGTGGCGCGCATTCATTGAAGGCTCCGGATTGGTGGGATCGAATCCCACAGCATCGTCGCGAATCAGATCGGGATCCGCGGCAAAATTCGACGACACGAAGTAGCCATCTTTCTTCTTTGTCAGCGGAGTGTGGCGCAAGCCGAGTTCGAGGTAGCCGATTTCGCCTGTCTTGCGATCGCCGATGAGCCACGAATTTGCATAGCCGCCGTTGTTGCCCTTGCGCATGATGGCTGCGTACTCATCAATTGACGTGGCATACTGCATTGCCTTGCGCGAGCGGTCGAATTCCGGCGTTCCATTCACATCGAATCCTTTGGTCATGGGCAACGTGGTTTCTGTAATCATGAGTCCGCCTGCGTTCACGCCGAAGTCGTCCTGGCTGGTGATGATGCCCGGCGAGCCATCCATCAGCAAATGCTGTCCGCTCGCTGGCACGATATCGAAGACCGTGGTCCAGCGTTCGCCCTCTGCGTAAGAGGACCAATTGCTGTGAGCGATCACGATCTTTCCATCCGCCGTTGCCGATCCGGTAGCGATCAACGCGCTGCACTTGCCAGGCGCTACGGCGGCGGGGGGATTCGGCTTTTTCTCTTGCGCATTCAGCACGGGCAGATAGTAGTCGCGCAGCTCAATCTCGCCGTTGAGCGCGACAACGTCCCACAGATCGAGCGTGGATCCCTGTGCGTGCAGGCCTGCGACGATTCCCTTCAGCTCGTCCTGATACTCGGCATCGACGTGCGGCCAAATCACATTCTTTGCGGCCTCACGGAAGAAGCTCCAGTCACGCTGGACGTTATGTGGCATCTCGACCTTATAGACGTTGACGTTGTCTTCAATTTCGCGCGCCAGCAGGTAGCCATGCTGGAAGCCCACCTGCTCCGGCGTGCCTTCCAGATGCACATACGCCCATCCGCCCTCGTTGAACTTGTAGCTGCCCTGCAGGCGGGCATCGGACGCCGCCAATGCCGGGATTGGGGCAGAAGTGGCTGCAATCAGAAGCAGGGCTGTGAGTCGCATGACGATGGCTCCTGGAAATGTGAATTTATGGGGAGACGCGAAAGAGGAAGCCGGTGTGCTCCGTTTCCCCGCCCGGATACTTGAGAGTGTACACGCGGTTGCCCTGCGCCAGAAAAGCGAATGGCAGAGCCGCACTCCATCCTTTCTGAAATCCTGAGCCACGATTCGAAGGGCCGCATTTTGCAATTCTCGCGAAATGCAGAGTTGGTACGACCCTCAAACCGACTTACTGCCGAATCACAGAGCCGCCCTTCATAACAAAACTTACGTGTTCAACCGCTGTGATGTCTTCCAGCGGATTGCCGGGGACGGCGACTACGTCAGCGTAATAGCCCGGCTTCAACTCGCCAATCTGGCCCTGCCAACCCAGCACTCTTGCACCTTCAATCATGTCGGCCTGAAGGACCGCGAGCGGCTTCATGCCGTAGCGCACCATCAGTTCCATCTCCACGGCTTGCGTCCCGTGCGGGAAGGGGCCAACGTCTGAACCCACAGCAAAAGGAATGCCGGCGGCGATCTGCTTTTTGAATTCGTTGATCTTGTAGTCGAGCATCTTGGCCTCTGTTGCGGCCTGGTCCTGTGACTCGCGATGGTGCGCAAAGCAGTCGAAGATGGCGAATGTGGGAATGGCGGGAATGTGCTTTTCGCGCATCAGCCTCATGGTCTCGTCGCTGAGTTGCGATGCGTGATCGATGGAGGCGACACCGGCCTGCGCGGCGTAGAGCGTGCCCGGTTCGCCCATGGCGTGCACGCCAACTGTCATGCCCAGGCGACGGGCTTCAGCAACGGCAGCAGACAGTTGCGCCGCTGTGTACTGGTATGGGGTGCGCAGTGTACCGTCGATCATTTTGTCGGGGCCGGTCTCATAGATTTTTACGAAGCTGGAACCCTGCTTGTGCTGCTCGCGGATGACCTCGACAAGTTGATCGGCGGAGTTGGCGTAGTCGGCGTTAGAGAACACATGCTGTGCGGGGTTGAAGTCATTCGCGTCTTCGTGGCCACCCAGAATGTCGATGGCGTTGCCGCTGATGCGCAGGCGAGGGCCAGGGATCAGGCCCTGGTCGATGGCGTCGCGGATGGCGCTGTCGGCGGAGCCCGCGCCTTCGGTTCCCATGTCGCGCTCGGCGGTGAATCCGGCCATGAGATCAGCCTTGGCTGCGTGCTCGGCAAGGATGGTGCGCCAGGGCACTGATTCCTTGACTGTCTGCAGGTCTTCCGCGCCGGGGTGCAGGAAGAGATGAATGTGCGCGTCGATGAGGCCGGGTAGAAGAGTGGTGTCACCGAGGTCGATGATCTTCGCGCCCTGCGGATGTTCCACTGACTTTCCAACGGCGCGAATGCGTTCGCCTTCAACCAGGATTTCGCCGGGTTGGAGAACCACTCCTGTATCGACCTGGAGTAATCGGGCGGCGTGGAGGACGATGGGGGCCGAGGCCGGCTGCTGGGCGGCAGCGACGGCTGTGCCGAGAGCGATGCAGGGGCTGACAGCAAGGCAACAGAGACACTTAGCAAGTTTCGACATGCCTATGAATATAGCAATTTGGGAGCTGCTGGATCTGGATTTGCTGCGATGATATAATCAATGCATTGATTGATTGGAGAAGCCGATGAGCCGTCGAATCGATGCACACGTCGCGCGTACACAATTCGGGCAACTGATGGATCGCGCTGTCCGGGACAATGAGCGGTTTGTTGTTGATCGCCGCGGAGAGCCCGCAGTGGTTATTCTCAGCGTGCACGATTATCTGGAAAGCGTTCAGTCCGCGCCGGAGTGGCTGCGGCAAGCTTGGGCAGGAGCCAAAAAGAGGGGTCTGGATAAGCTGACGATGGAGGAGATCGACGGTGAAATCGGCGCATTCCGGCGGGAAAAGCAGGTTGCCGGAAAGTGATCCGCGTTGTACTGGACACGAACGTGATTGTATCGGCGCTGATCTCCCCATTCGGCAATGAATCTCTTGTTTTGCATGCTGTGCAATATGGCAAGATAACGCCGTGCCTCTCCCGAAAGATCACCGAGGAATACAAAGGTGTTTTGGCGCGGCCTAAATTCAATTTTGCCCCCGATGAGATCGATGGATTGATTGGTCTGTTGCAAGCGAAGGGCTTGCTGTTCGAGCCACCTCCTGCGCCAGGGGCTTCTCCGGATCCAAAGGACGACGACTTCATTGCGTGCGCGCTTGCCGCCGATGCGGCATTTCTCGTGACGGGAAACATACGCCACTTTCCGGCTCATTCGTGTGGACAGACGAGGGTCGTATCAGCGCGGGAGTTGCTGGACTATATTAGTACGCAGCAATCCCGGTGAGGTGCTGGCCGAGGATGAGTGTGTGAATGTCGTGGGTGCCCTCATAGGTCTTCACGGACTCCAGATTCATCANNTGTGGCGCATGATGGGGTAGTCTTCCGTAATTCCGTTTGCGCCGATGGTAACTCGCTAGAGATGTTACATATAAGCTGCGTCCGCTACTTGCGCCACTGGCCATGAATCACGGATTTTGGCATTTTGCTGAAAAAATGCTGAAAAGATTACACTGCCCACCATGGCAAAGGAAGCGGTAGCTGCTGCCTCGATTGCAGTGATCACTCGACACTCGACTGGTTGTCCGAGGGGAAGCGATCCCCAGTGGAGGCGGTGCAATTGCCGCAAGGCGATCTACATCTACGAGAGCGGGAAGGTCGTTTACAGATCAGCGAAGACTCGGTTTTGGGATCAGGCTGAGCGTGTGGCACAGGCCGAGAGAGAACTCCGCGATCCAGTTAAGGCCAGGCTGAGGGAGATCGAGGATGAGGAAGCAGAAAAGAGGTCCAGAGAGGCAGAAAAGATTGCGAACCGCGCAAAGGTCGTTGATGCAGTAAGCGACTGGCTTGCCACTCACAAGGCCACGGCGGCCTCCACGGCGAACACCCACAAGATTTTCGCTCAGAAGGTTTCTCGCTGCGCCACCGAGCAAGGGGTTGAATACCTGGACGGCATCTCCAAACAAATGTTGGATAAATGGCGGGGAGCGTGGTCCTCCACAGCCAAGCGCAAGGATGACCGAATGGGTCTTACCACCCAATCACATTTTCTGTCTCGGCTCAAGGAATTCTTCCGGTGGGCTGTCGCAACAGATCGGCTAAACCGCGATCCTTCGCTGGCACTCGCTCCCATTACGCCGAGCGACAAGCGAACGATGCCTCTCACACCTAGCCAGTTCAACGAACTGCTGGCCGCAACTGAAGAGTATGACGCGAATCAACCCCGGAAAAAGTTGCAGCATGGAGCAGAGTTGAGAGCTATCTTCCTGACCATGCGGTGGTCCGGCTTACGTCTCGCGGATGTTCTGGCCCTGCCCCGCTCTGCATTGAACGGTAGCCGTCTCGTTCTAAAGACAAAGAAGACCGGTGCTATATTTGATCGTCTTATCCCCGACGATGTTGTCTCTGCTTTGACCGCTTTACCGCCAAGGCACACCGCCCCCCCGGACTGCTTCTTCTGGTCTCGGGAAACTCACCTACACTCTCTGGAACTTGCTTGGCTCAAGAGAATACGGCGGTTGAATAAGTTCGTGGCTCTAGTGGACGACCACGACCAGCCAATGAAGTTCCACTCGCACATGCTGCGCGACACCTACGCTGTGGAGTTGCTGCTGGCTGGAGTTCCCCTTGAAGATGTGAGCAGGCTTCTTACACACACGTCGGTTCGTGTCACGGAGAAGTATTACGCCCCCTGGGTGAGGTCCCGCCAGAAGCAACTGGAAGACAAACTGGTGGACGCCATGAGGAAGATGGGTGCCACCGTCAGCGCCAAGTAGAACCACGATCTGCTGCCGGTCCAGTGGTGCCTCGGTCATTACCTGATATTCGCGGTGCATACCACTTCATAGACCTTCATAGTTTGCAGTCCAACCCCCGGCAGCGACCGCCAGCGATCCAGCACCCCTTTCCCCGTAGGAATCCCATCGACGCAGCCTGCCCTGGTCCCTGACTAGGCAGCAGGCATTGTGAGGGAGAGATGTCTGGAGGGTGATTTTGCGCTGTGCCGACTCTTATGGGACGGCAGGAGTAGCTGGGGGCGGAGCTGGTGCAGGCAATCGATTCTTCCCAATCAGAATCGCTTCAACTGTGGGGCGGTCGTCGTACAGGTCTTCAATAATCCGCTGGGTGTAGCGGTGTGAATCCTCCACCTCATCGTCGGCCACAACTCGCCAGTCTTCATGAAGAACGTCATTCCCAAGTGCGCGAATGTCATCGTGAGCTTTCTTCTGCCTGGCTTGAGTGATGACGCCGTCAGCGGCAGCCGCATCTATGCGCTTCTGTAAATCCTTTAGGCTCGGATCGGTGCCCTTCGTATAGCCGTTCGCTTTCAGTGTCTTCTCGAGTGCGGATCGGTAAAGTGCCGAGGCTGCGCGGTTCATGCCAATCGCCTGACATTTTTCAGCCTCGCGGAACTCCGCTTGGACATCGGTGGGAACGCTAGTAGGGAGGGTCGCAGAGTCAATTGAGAAAGGATAGAAGTCATTGAGAAACACATCGTTCGCGTTTCCGTTATCTGAGATTGAAGAAAAGCCACCCCGTTGGCAACCAGCGCATTGATGGAGATGGTAGAGAACTCGACGGAACGTCCTGCCGTCGGCCGAGGTGGTGCCGCCTAAAACGATTGCGGACTTGGCCTCAAAGCTCGTTATCGATTTGCATTCGGGGCACTTCGCAGAAACGGTGTAGGTACCGGGATAAATATAGCTCTATAGCAGTATTTGTGGG
>PKXI01000384.1 GCA_003133425.1 Acidobacteriaceae bacterium | reverse complement strand
TGGGGTCCAAGCGATATCGCAAAGCAAAGCAGTTGCTTGCTACCTCTATCGCTGATAGTCATACCCTACCTGTTTCATCGTATTGTCAGATGGGTATGGTTGTCTGTAGTTGGATAACTGCGGGCATAGTCTCGAACGCATTGACACGTTCCGCAGCAATTAAATCCGTGTCGACACCCGAATACGAGAAGCCTCAACCCTTGAGAATCACGTTCCAATTCGTGCATTTCTCCGGCTCACTGCTTGTTTTCTTCGCCTGCGTGATCGTGTCGACCCATCATCACGTCGGATGCGACAGTCGCTCGCGCAGGTGATGAAGAGTCGTAAGTCTTGACCCTACAAAGGGAACCTTTCGCATAATCCGGATCAACTCCTTCGCTAGAATCTTAGGTGACGCACCTGTCAGCAACAATGGTATCTTGCCGCACACGGGCTCATCTCTAGCTACGGAACGAAGAAGATCACACCACTGAGGTATGATAACTTCCTGCCGGAATGCAGCGAGGACCCACTTTCTTCCGTTCTGCCCCATTTCCACCAAGTCCCGCGGATTCCTGAGCAAAGACACGATCGCATGAGCGAGGTCACGTTCGTTTCGGATAAGTATACCCGTTCGTCGGTGAAGCACTGTCTCCCGCAGTCCGTCCGCCCTGGCTCCAACCACCACAGCTCGCGCAGCCTGGACTTCGATCGCGCTGACGCAAAACGTCTCAGTTGAGCCTGAGCAGTTCGGATTGACCACACCAATGGCACAGCCGCACAAAATCTCTCGTACGCGAGCCGGATTTGCTAAGCCGACAAGGGTCACACCCAGTTCTCTAAGCTCCGCACGAGAATGCCCCAAGTAGGGCGCGATGAAGTTTGTCTCGTACTCGGGATCACCTATGCCTAACGTGCCGAACCGATTAGCACCATACAGCGCGCTACTGCCTATCACCAGTAGTCTTGCATCAGGGCAGCAGGCATGCACTACGGGCCAAGCGCGTGCAAGATGATGGAAACCTTTAGAAGGGGTCAATGCACCGAGAAAACATACGGTCTGTGCTCGTGTGTTCCTGTCTACTATCGCTGGTTCTGCAGCGTGAATGGGAGAGAGGGAATTGTGAATAACCTCCGTCTTGTAGAACACGGGATGATCTCGCAGCCCATTTGCCTCCGATGCAGACACGCAGACCAGCCGGCGCACGGCGGGCGACAGCAGAATGTCCATGAAATCCGGTGATGGTCCATTTTGATCCCAGACCACACATCGAACACCTAGTCGATCACACATGCTGATTCCGGCTGCCGTATCCTGGTTCGCTCGATTGTTGAACACAAGGACGTCCACTTCGGAACGCCGGGCCTCCGACACTGCTTCAGGTAGCCCGCCAACCAAGAGTGTCGATACTACACCCCGGTCTGTCGGAGGCTTAGTGCAGTACAGCACTACCTTATAATCCTGTCCCGCTAACGCGGCAGAAAGACGCAGAATGGAACCGTCTGTCCCGCTCAATGGAAGATCGCCGCCAGCCAGGCCTTTCCAACTCCAGGTCGTGAGTGTCGGTGAATCGGTGTAGACTGCGATTCTCATAAATTCTCTGGACAGAAGGCTGGCGAGGACGCTGCGCGCTCGCCGAATCTTCACTACGATTCTGTCGGCGCTAATCCGCTCCTTGCGTTCTGATGAACGGGCGACATTGGCTTGTTTGTGCCGTCAACGAAATAGCGGCAGCCGCTTTACGATGCCGCATACGAACGAGCAAGCCGAAGACCCAAAAGATGAAAAAGGACCTCGGGATAAACCATGCAAATGTATAAATGGCGCTATAAAGAGTCTGAGACCATATTCCATTGGCCTGGATTAAGAGGAAGACAAACATCGCCATAAAGTCGCATCTGTTGCGGTTTCTCCAGCACAGAGCGAAGGCACATGCATAAGATGCCGAGAGTAAAATGTAAAGACCTGCTACGCCTGGCCACCCAAAGCGGCGGTAGCCATCACCGACTGTCGGCATATAGGAACCGGTGCTGTTTGATGGTAAGTTTGTTCCGTATTCAATCGCCAGTGCGTTGCCGTCTAATAAAACAGGGGTATCTGAGTTAGATCTGAAGAGTTTAGGTGTAAGGTAATGCCAAACGGAGCCGATTCCCTCAAGCCCGCTGTACGGTATTACGCTGGGAACTTTTAAGAAAACCCCATCAACGTTCATGGCTGTCAGTGCCAGCGCGGCTGCCTCCGTGGATTGTGCGACTGAGGCACGTGTTTCTGTAAACTCTTCTAGCGCCGATCGTAAGCCGGACAATCGACCGCTGAGAGTTGTGGCATTGAGAGTCGCCGAGGACCTGTAAATCACGACGACTCCTGCCAATGGCACGAAGACAACGAGCCCGGCCAACAGAGCCAATGTAGCCTTTCGTCTGGAATAACCTCCTGACACCAGGCCTGTCAAGGACACCAATACTGCCATAACGACGATCCCGCGGCCACCATCGAGGGTATAGAGCGTCGCAAAACCGGAAAGCACAAGCAACCACAGCAGCCGCCAGAAGCTACTGCGGGAACGTGCAGCGAAGTAAGCCAAGAAGTAGAACGTTACCAGCAACACGCTCGAAAAGGCCGATACGAATGAGGCAGAGGCGGTTGATGCATTAGCATCGCCGTTCAAACGGTTGGATGTTCCACTGAGATAACCATACCCAGTAACAGTCACCCCAACCAACAGCGAAAGCATGCTATAGGTCTTCCAGGAGGAACCGTTCCGCCCGAATGAGAGGTCAGAGGCTCTTACCCTACGTCTCCTCACGATCTGTTGGAAGACCGGGGGGAAGACGGCAGCGATTATAGCTAAGCCCAGTGCTCCGCCCCATTGGGCGGGCGCCAGTCCCTCCTCGATTGCGGAAAGTTTTCCGATTACATGTATTTCCCAGAGTGGCGAGACGGCGTAACCCAAAAGATGAAGACTATACATCATTATGAACGGCCCGATGTACAGTTCAGAAAAATAGCGACGGTCCAGGCTCCAAAACAAGGGAGCAAAAGAGAGCACAGCCACGGCCCCTCCGTCAATCCGCGCACCAACCGATACCAGTACAGCGCCGAGTGCACACCCAACACAGACGAAGATCCAACACCGCATCTGGACGTAACCCAGGCGATGCGATTTCAACTGCGGTTGCTGGAAGGCTTGAAGTGGCTTGAGTGTTAGATTCCGCACAATCTCAGGACCTCGAGCCTGATCCAATGCCGCTCTCCTTTGTTGTAGACAAACAGAGAGCTGAGCAGCAAAACTACTGTGACTGAAAGAGCTACTAGAAGGCCGAATTGCCAGACACCCAGGAACCGTCGGACCACAAGGATCGGGATTTCAATGCCACAAACCACAAGCAAGGGACTTGCTGCAGAGCCAAACATCTCCGATACCGAACATCTACACAGTCTTCCCGCCAAAGCGGGGTACACCAACAGCCCACAGACAACGTCTCCCAGAAGTGAAGCTATTGCGGCGCCGTACACTCCATATCGCGGGACCAGCACAACTGCAAGAACGATGGTGATGAACGCATTGCCGGTGTTCCAGTAAGCGAGGCCCTGGTGGCGGTTAGCGGCAATGAGGCTCCACCCAGACGTCGTCCAAGCCGAGGCCAAGATCACTTGAACAAGCAGCAGCGCAAGCAACCTCATGTCAAGCGCAACCCGGTGGCTCGTCCAGGTCCGATATACGACAGGCACAACAAGCCACGCGAGCAACCCGAGCAAAGAGCTGACCAAGACAATTGTCTTCAAAGTCACTCTTGTCAACTGAGCCAGGCCCTCCATGTTCTTCCGAGCAAACAGAAAGGTCATCTCGGGCAAAGAAGGGCCTTGGAATATATTAGGCACATATCCTATCCCGCCTGCGATCATTCGATGTGTAACGAATGTGACGACAGCAGTCGGACCGCTAAGCGCCGCTAGCACCAGGATCACGCCCTGCTGATTGACCGCATTGGCAACTGTCATCAGCCAGAACAGCAGTGAACCTGTTAAGTGTGAGAGTCCCGCGCGGGCTGCCGTCAAGTTGATCCGCAAACTACGGCACGCAGTGATGCGATGCGATGCGTCCCGCACGACAATCACTGTTGTCACCACCCCACAAGCCGCGTATAAGCTAGCATAGACGACCGGCCCAAACGCGAATAAAAGTGCTGTTGCGCCGCAAATGAATCCGCCAAGTCTGCTGTAGGTTCCAATCGCAGTTCCCCGACTGAACAGGCCAACGGACCGGTACGCGACCGCGTAGATTCCGCCAGGTATCCCGAGTAGAACTGCGCCAGACATCAGCAGCAGAATGGCCCAATCATTGCTTTGTAAGACGATCCTCTTTCCCAAAAGCCCCACACTAGGGAGAAACGCCGCCAACATCACAATTGCCGCAAATGCGGCAATTGCAATCGCGAGGAACAGCGACAATCCTTCGGACAGCTTCGCCCTCATGCCTTCTGAGTCACCTTTTGCGAAGTCCATTGCCACAAGATTCCCTATGAAGGTCTGCCCACCAAGATCAAGCAGGCTCAGATAGGACACCAGTGCTGTCAGCGAGAGCCACCGACCGTATGTGTTCGGCCCCCAGGCACGCAAGAATAGCGGGACCAACAGAAGAGGCGTCAGGCTAGTAACAGCCTGGCCCAAAACCATTTGCCACAGGCCATTACGGAAGCGGTCGACGGCAGCAGCACGCGAGAAAGGCGTGTGGTCCTGCGGCGTCCCAGCGTCAGGCACACTAGGTTGAAGAGAGGCTACAGGAATCATTCCTAGTGCGCTGCTCCTTGCAGAATCTCCGGATCAATGGTGTGCAGGAGTTGCTTTGCGCGCGCAATCGTGGTGTTTTCCTCTGCCCACCTCAACGTGGCGGCTTGCAGTTGCTCGTATCGCGCATCACTGATGCTGCCGATCTGCCTCTGCAGATCATTGTAGTCATGGTAGACAATGCAATTTTCCTTGCTTAGACCGTGCGGTGCACAGGTTGCTGGCTTTCTATCAAGATCGCGAAAGCATAGTACGCATCCGTTTGCTGCAAGCTCATAGTGGCGAAGACAGTCCCACCCCGCGCGCTTCATTGTTATCCCAAAACGTGACTCCTGCAGATCACGGTAGTATTCGGCTTGGGATGAGAACGGTGGAATAATGCTACTGCCTGGCACGTGTTTTGCTACTTCCGGGTCTACGATGTGAGCGGCAAACTGCTTCTGCTTGGGTGGGCACTGAGTCAGAACCATTTCTGCGGGAATCGAGAACGCAATTGGGCGAATGTTTCGGGGCGGTCGAAGCCACTTGCACAGCCCTTCCGGGCAAAGGCAATAAAAGCGATAGTGTAAGGTACGCGGCGTCAATTCTCTCTTGAAGTAAAAGAACCGATTGGCACGCGGCAAGAACCAATGTCTGGGGTGTCTCCACCACCTTCCCGCATACGGATACATCGATTCAGCGTCAGCCCCGTCAAGCACTGCTGTTTTCTTAAGATCAAGCATGGGAGCAAGCTGAATAAATACGCCGAAATCCCGATAAATATCACCGAAGATGACCAGGTCGAATTCACCTTGCGCAATTCGCCAGTACAAGTTATGACGACAAACCTCAAAGTCATCCAGCAGGCCATACAGAGTGAACCCCCCACCTCGGACCTGCCGCTTGACCACCTCTGGACAACCTCGGTACAACCTCTCAGCCTTGGGGAAATCGATCACATTGACTCCGGATAATGATCGTAGACCGTGAAGTATCCCGTCGGAAAGGTAGTCCTCTGTGGACGATGTCAAAAAGGCGATGTTCATTGTATGAACTCGATGAATACACTTTGTTGTATGAAGGAACCAGATCGTGTTAACGAGTTATAAGTAGGTTGCGTCATAAGTTGGTATTGACAGTTCCGTCGCGCATCCTCTCGCTACACCCTAGAAGTACGCCTCGCTGCTCGCTTCATCACTCGGATTTCTGGTAGTGCCCGTAGCGGTAATATCCGTAGTACGAATACCCATCCGCGGACGTGTTTTGGCTCACCTGGTTCAGCACCACGCCTACAATATTGGCTCGCAGCCGATTCAGTACCGAAACCAACTCTGCGACGGCCTTTCGCCTGGTTTCTCCGGCCCGGCTGATAATGAGCACTCCATCGGCGGCGGTGGCCATCTGGAGACACTCTGCAAAGCCGAGCAGGGGTGGCGAATCCAGAATCACCAGATCGTATTCCTTCGCAAACTCGTCCAGTAGCGTGGCAAGTCGCGGACCCATCAGGTCGGCTGCCCGATGGGAGCCCAGCCCGGCCGCCAGGAAACTCAGGTTCGGCCTGCCCTCTATCGGTACTACGACATCCTGCCAAGAGAGTTCGCCGGTCAGAACATTGGATAGCCCCTCTCGCGGATTCAACCCGAACTTTGAGTGGAGGCTGGGGCGGCGAAGGTCGCCGTCCACAAGCAGCGTCTTCTTACCTCGGTCGGCGTTGGCGATCGCAAGATGGGCGGCGATCGTCGACTTCCCCTCACCGGGAGCGGCACTGGTGAGCATAATCGAACGCAACCGCCCTTCGAAATCAGACAGCAGGATGGTATTTCGTATCGTCCGAACGGACTCTTCGAAATCGGAAGTCGAGCGATAGTATCCCTTTCGATTTCCACTCAAAGCGGTCTTGGCCACGGGGGCGCCCGCCGGGGAGGTCGCTGCACTTTTCGGGAGCTGAGCCTCAAGTCGATCGATTGGCATCGTCCCAATGACATCTATACCGAGGAACCGGCTGGCTTCTTTGGGATCTCGGAGCGTCGTATCGAGCGTGTCGTACAACAACACGGCGCCAACGGCTAGTAGGGTTGAAAGGAGGAAACCAAGTATAAGATTGAGCTTTTTATTGGGAAGCACCGGGTGCAACGCTGGCCGCGCCAAATCGGCGATCCGAATGTTGTTGTTTTGAAAACCGGCATTGATGTCCGCTTCTCGAATCTTTCGGATAAGCTCGTCGTACAAAGTCTTATCGGCGTCGGCCTCCCGTTTCAATTGCTGATACTCAAATGACTTGGAGTTGATTCGGTCCCATTCTGCCTTGGTCTCGGCTACGGTCTTCTGAAGCATCTGTTCGCGATTCAGCGCCTCACGATACTCTACTTCGATCCTATCGGCGATATTCTTGCGGGTGCTCTCGAACTGCCTCTCCACTTCCGCCACTTCGGAGGCGGCCTTACGGTATTCCGGGTGGGTAGACCCATAGGTCGATTTAACCAGTGCAAATCGCTGGCGTGCCTGGTTGAGAGTCTCGTTGAGCGTCGCGAGCTCCGCCCCCTGCGAAGAAACCTGCGCCGCTTCCAGAGAGCCTGACTTCATGGCATTCCAGGCCGCTTCCTTGCTGACTCGCTCTCCCTGGGCCGCCGTGTACTCAGTATTCAGCTGTAGCAACCGCGCCGAGAGAATGTTTGTCTTTTCTTCTGGATTTATAACATCCAAGTCTTTCTCAAACTGCGCAAGAGCCAAGCCGGATTTTTCCATCTTCGCTTTCAACTCATCGATCTGCCTCTCCATGAAAGTGGACAAGCTGGCCGACGACCTGATGCGAATGTCGTATGTGTGGGCTAAATAGGAATTCGCGATCGCATTCGCGGCATCCGCGGAAAGAGCAGGACTTGAAGAACGGTAGCTGATCAGCAACAAGTAAGTGTTCGGTGGGCGGGTCACCTTTAGGCCGTTCAGCACCACTGGCGCTCGGGCTGTTTCCTGCGCCTTCTCGGGGCTCATACCTTTCAGCTGCTCCTCACTGTCCAACAGATGGAATTGCTCAGCCACCGGGCGCACCACCGAATCCGACTCGATCAGTCTGATTTGCGTTGCGAGAAACTGATCAGCGTCGTTGAGACCAGGGGCACGCGTCGAGTCCTGGCCGACAACCTCTTGCGGAGCTTGCCGGTCGACATCAACTGTCGCTATCGATTCGTAGATAGGTTGCAGCCGCGCAGAAACTACAGCAGTCGCCAGTACACAGGTCGCCACAAAGGCGGCGATTTTCCAGAGATGCCGCCGCAGAACCCAAAGGTAGTGCGACAGGGGAACCGAGGGAGCTTCCGGTTCGAATTCCTGCTGTGGCTGCATCGGCGGGTAGTAGGCCATCGCCGGCAGATTGTTGGACTGCCCAGGAGGAATTACCTCCGCCAGTCGCGATTGTTCAGGCATAAGTCCTCTTCAGATAACCTAGTGATACACGTAGATCATGGCGCTGCCAAAAACGGCAGCCAAACCAATGCTGGTTTCCAAAACCTTGAGACTGGCCCGCGCTCCAGAGGCGTTCGGGACGTAAAGGATATCGTTTGCCATCAGCGCCACGTCAGGGGATTTGCGATCCATGATCTTTTTCAAGTCGACTGGAATTTCATTCCTGCCGCCGGTGCTGCCCTCAATACGGTAGATGTAGGCGCTGTGGGAGGGGAAAGTATCCAAGCCTTCTGAAAGGGCCAGCGCCTTCATGACACTGCTCTCGGAACCATCCGTAATAAAGAACGAGCCTGGCTTCTTCACCCTGCCCAGAACGAAGACCCGGCCGGCCTCTGGAACACGGATATCTTCCCCGCCCTCCAGATGCAGGTTCAGCGCCGGGTCCTCTCCGCCCATAAGGCCGCGCACGGGTATCCGCTGAATCAGCGTGGCCGATTTATCGTTCGTTGCCGATGACTTCTTGCTGACCAGGATTTCAGCTCCGGCATTGTCGGCGAGCCCGTCAGCTTGTGCAAGAGCATCAAGCAGCGTCACCGAGCCCGTGGCCTGGAACGTTACCGGCTTCTTCACCGCGCCGGAAACGGAAATCGGCCGGCTGCGGTATTCCACGACAGACACCGTCACGATGGGGTCTACCAAAACATTTCCATCGGTCAGGGCCGCCGTAATGGCAGTCTCAAGCTCGGCCGGATAGAGGCCCGCGGCTGGTATGTGCTGCCGCAGCATCGGCAGCCGAATAGTGCCGTCGGAGCCAACGCGCACGGTGCGGGTTAATTCGGGCGCATCGTACACTGTGATCCCGACTAGATCATCGTTTCCAATCTTCTCCACAGGCAGATTGGAGCCTTCGTTGAAAGACGTTGCCCCAGTGCCTGCACGGTTGGGATTTGCCTGCTGTTGCGCCGAAACTGAACTGGCCACGGCCATGGCCAAAATCGAAATGGTTAAGCATCTCATAAACGACTCCCGAATACCGGCATCCGGCATCCTGTCCATTCCACGTATCGTGTTACTCGATCCCGCCGCAGCTTTACAATCTTGTTTACTGGTTACCGTTGGCCTTTAGCGATGTGATGTCCGCCGCAAGTTGCTCTATCTTTCTATCCAGGCTTCTCATTTGAGAGCGGAACTCGTTCACGTGAATACCGAGTGCCTCTTCTCGGCCTGCACCATTAAGAAGCACGCGCATCGCGTCACGTGTGAGGTCCGACACGCTGCGCGCACCGATATCTGAACAGAGTTGTCTAAGAGCCGAGTACTCCTCTTCGGAGAGCCGGACACTGATCATGCGTGAACGTGGATTCAGAACTGCCATGTTTGGATTCAGAAAAGGCTGGAGATTATTGGCTATTGTCGTCACGCGCAGACAATTGGCGTTTGACAAAGAGGGATATGGCAATACATCGATTCGCTCACGGCGGATCGAGGTTTGGGCAGGCTTCGCCCCCGTCTGTCCCAGGCAGGTGGAGAATCCCCCTTGCTGAACCTTGCACTTTTGCCAATCAAGTGTGAGGGTGCTTCGCCCATGCGCTGACTGACTGGCCGTCTGCAGCGCGTTGTTCTCACGGCGAAAACCTAGACTGAGACAACCATATGGAACATAGCACGGACGTGCCACAGATACAAGAGAAATGTTAGACAAAAGTGTGACAAGAATATAGGTCACATTCTCGTGAGCAGAGTGTTCATAATAAATGGCCTGACGGATAAAACGACGCTCGGGTCGAAGCCGAAGAATGTCATTCTAAAGCAGGTTTCCTGGAGCGCAACAGATGGCCTGTTTATGGGGGCAGAACCGCGCAAAATCAGGGCCCCTGTTATCCACGTCGATCGGCTGATAAGAACGATGCCCCGTCTTTCCCGGGCATCGTGAGGGGACTATCTAAAGCTCAATCGCGCAGCAACTCGGGAGCCTGGTTTCCAAACCCAAGGCTCAGTGGCTAGCAGCAGGTGGGCCCTGGTTCCTATCTGCGATTGCGACTCCGACGCCGACTCCGCCACCGATAATCACGCCGGCTATGATCCACTTGGTTGTCGTCGACATCCCGCCGCCGCCGCCGCCGCCGCCATTAATGTCCATCGTTTTCACACAAAGCATCGTTCCCGCGCCTCCCGCCTGCCCAGGTGTGCCCCCTTGCAAAGTACCCGAGACGACGACTTTATCGCCTACAAATTTGCGTGAATCCTTGCAAGTCAGCACATACTTCACATTTTCGTTAGTGGTCAGGTAGTACGTCCCATTATCGAAGCTGACCAGTCCCACACCCGAAAAGTTGGCAGGATTTGCGCCCGCCTGCATAGCAAACGAGACCACGCGGCCCGGGCGGACATTTGCCAGCAGGACTCCGTGATCGGTCGTAACGCCGAAGCTGCCATTCAACGAGGCAACTTCGACAGTGTTTCCTGCCTTGAGCGAAACGACTCCGCGCGAATTTGGTTCGTTCGGGGTCACGCGCAGGCCATTGGCCTCGAGCTGAAAGGAACTGGAGGCCGCCAATTCGCTTTCTCCCTGCTGCAGCACAAGACGGTCGCTGTGCAAGGTACCGCGCGAGGCTGTAGACATGGTGATTTCGGTGCCTTTATTCAGGCGCAGATTCGCAGTGGCCTGCCCGGTCTCCACCACCGATCCATCAAAGAGGGTGGCGTTGCCCTTGACCAGATAGCTGTCCACGCGCATGTCTCCACGAGCGCTGGCAGTACCAATTGAAACGGTCCCGGCTGCTGCATAAGACAACATGCACAACAGAATTGCCGCAACTTGCAGTTTCTTGAACATCGATCGCCCCTCGCGGCCCGCGGTGCAGACGCACCCCGGGCTGTCCTTGCCCTTGATTATATACCTCAGAATCCCGATGACTGCAAGTTGCCTAGTCGTTGAAATCAATGAGTTTCGGGTTACCTATGCAATTCCAAGGACTGCTGAGCCTGCAGCCTGTGACATTTTTCACGGGGTTCTCGATTCTTCCAGACTGTTATCCAACTTTGGACCGGCTGATTGCAAATTCCGGCAAAGGGTCGAAACGGGACCTAGGCGTCATGCGCACAATCCGGTTTAACAGCCTCTCTTCAGGTGCTATGCTTTCTCGTTAGTTATGATGCATCCTCTCCGCCGGCCAGTTGGCTATGCATTGCGAATTATCGTCGTGGGTGCGTGCTGCCTCGGAATCTGGAGTTCCCTGGAGTTGGCGCGTGCGGATTACCTGTTCAAACAGGATACCGAGGCATCGATACGCTCCGCAATTCGTCTGGTGCCCGACGGATGGGAGTACTACATGCGCCTCGCTCAGTTTGATCAGGCGCATGCACAGGAGCTGTTGACCAACTCCCTGAGGCTCAACCGCTATGATGCCCAGGCGGACATCGAACTAGGGCTGCAATATGAGGCCGATGGGGACTTTGGCCGTGCCGAGAAGCAGCTGCTCCAAGCCTTTGAGGTGGACCACACCTATCTGCCCCGTTGGAGCCTTGCCAACTACTATTTTCGCCGTGACAACATGCCGGCCTTCTGGGCGTGGGCCCGTAGCGCTGCCGACATGCCCGCCGACGACATCGGGTCGCTCTTCGAGCTGTGCTGGCGCGCTTCGCCTGACGCCAGCAAGATTACCGCGGCAATCCTCAATGAGAAGCCCGAACTGATCCGACAATACATCAGATTTCTGCTTGCAAAGGATCAGCCAGGCGCTGTCGCCAACGTTGCCCCACACCTGGTTCGCACGAGTAGTCCGGAAGCCGACCTCGGACTGCTGTTCGGCGTCGTAAACCGGCTGGTTGTCGTGAATGACGGTTCTGCGGCGAATTCGGTGTGGCACTTGTTGATCGAGCAGCACTGGGTCATTGCCGACCTTACTGTGCCCAATAACGCCGACTTCCAGCGCGAACCGCTGCCTGTCAGTTTTGACTGGTCCCTTCCGGAGTATCAGGGCCTTCATTCCTGGCCGGGGTCTTCTGGCCTTGAAACGGAATTCACGGGAAGTCAACCGGAGGATTGCACAATTGCTGAGCAGGCGGTGGCCCTCACGCCCGGCGACTACACAATGGCCTACGCCTACCACACCTCCGACATCCCCCCGGCCACGGGAATCAAGTGGCAGATTCTCGATGCAAAGTCGAATACGGTTCTAGCGGAATCGCCCGATCTCTCCAGCGACGAACTGAAGCATGTGGCGCTGGGCTTCTCTGTTCCACCTGGCGCTTCGCCCATCCGTCTCCGCCTCGAATATCGGCGCACTCTCGGGACCCCTCGAATCTCCGGCATGCTCGATGTACTATCAGCTCAGATTCAGGCTCTTCCGAAGCCATGACCTGTCCAGGATGCGGCAGCCCCGATATTCGTGCTTCCAGACGCACCCGCAAGGGCGACGTTTTCCAGCGAATAAGGGGGAAGAAAGCGTTCCGTTGCCGTAATTGCCGGAAGCGTTTCTTCGCTTCGCATTCTTCTGCTTCGGACTCGAAGCAGTTGGTTGAGTCAAGTCCAAGCCAGCGGTCCAAACGGGTCTTGAGAACCCGAACCACGAGGCGCCTCGCGCGCCGCCTGGTCGTGCTCGCAATCTTCGCAGTGGCGGTTGTCCTGTTTGGATTTTCCTGCGTTATCTCACAAAGTAGAGGAGCCCTTCGCAGGATTCCGGCGCAGTGAAGACTAACCTCACCATTGCCCAATCGTAGCCTGGGTTTTCATGGGAACCAACTTTTCTCTACGGGGGCAGCGAGATCGCTGTTACGTCGCTTAGGCAGACTCCGGCGCGGGTGCGCATCTGAAGTGGCCGGCTTGGCTTTTCCTGGACTTTCCTTTTCCGCCATTCGCGCCATATAGAGCAGTGCAAGCATGACAAACATCCAAGCCGAAACCGCCGGGCGTGGAAAAGGAAAATCCACGCACGCATGCAGCATGATTGCGATCAGCCCCAGCCCCCAGGGGTTCCGTACGGCTGCAGGAACAGCAGCAGCAAATGGAATCAGCACCAGCAGCAAAAACGGAATTCCACCGTCCGCGGCAAACTCCGCCCAGTCGTTATGCGTATGGTTGGCGTAAAACGGAAAGTCTTTGATCGCATATCGCTGGTAGACCTCTGGGAACGTGCCCAGTCCATAACCGATCATTGGCCGGTGCACTGCCATGTCCGCAGCAGCGTACATGAATTCCTTGCGCACCAGGTAGGGGTCATTCTGCTGAAAGCGCTGCCAAACGCGTTCCCATCCCACCGCAAGAGTGAATGCCGCCGCCAGGACGGGAACCATCAAAAGCATGGCAGTAGTTGAGCGCGTTGGCAGGCCGGTCTCAGGATCCCGCAACCGCACCAGCCCAATCACCATCATGGTCAGCAGCTCCACCGTGCAAAGCGCTGCTCCCGCGCGCGATGCCGACCCGATTACCGACCCATAGAGAACGCCGCCGGCAAGCGCATACCACCAGGAGTGCCAGCCCTCGCGCAGCGCCCGCCAGAGAGCAATCGGCAGCGCCAGNNCCAGCTCCACAAACTGCGCATAGTTGTTGTACGACGGGAAGGTTGCGTAGACATCCGGATAGCCGGTCGGAAATACCCAGAGGACCAACCCCCCGGAAGTGAAAAGCTGCGTGAGGCAGAGCACTGCCATGGCCGTCGCGAAAATCAGAAACGCGCTCAGAAAGTCTCGTCGCGCCGTCCGGGTCCGAGCCACTGTCTGAGTCAGAAAAAACACGCCGGCCAAAGCGCCCCAACGCAGGACAGAAGCACGGGTTTCCATGCTGGAAGCAGTCGTGTGCCCAATGATCTGGAACAGTCCCCACAAGGGGATCAGGTACACAAGCCTCGGCGCCAGTCCGCCTGCGATGTGTTCCTGCCCGCGGCCAATCCCTGCCACCAGATACACCGCGAGAAGAGCGAAGACACCAATCTGGAAAGACTGAAGCGCCCACGCATCGCGCACGAACATGGTTGTGGTGGAAAAAACCAGCAGCACAAACAGGCACACGGCAACAACAACCGGCGTTAGCCGATTCGCTTTGACTGCCGGTTCATCTACCCCGGAATCCGCGTTGATAGGTATGACGGGCAATGCGACCATTGTAAGTCAAATCGTTGTTCCAATTACAAATCAGTCTTAAAGATCATCGAAGCGGGACAATTCTTTTGTCACTTTTAATGCTGGTCTTCTGAAATGCCCTTATCCAGGGCAGTTCTTATCCCGGCAAGTCTCTGGTCGATATCTCCTCCAGGCGCATTAGTACGGCGGTTGGAGGCGAAGATGAACGCAGTTCAATGCACAATGCTGGGCTTGACAATAGCTATGGGCGGTTTGGCATGTTCGGCGCAGGACGCCAAAATTCCGTTCAGGCAAATCGAGAAAGACACGCAGTTATCCGCAAGTGCGACAGTGCCGGCCAGCGAGGCCGCAGTCAGCCACACCTATGAAATGTCTTCCGGGGCATCAACTTCCGCAGGTTTTGTGTTCGTGCCCCCCACACCCGCTCGCCCCCGGACTTTAAGCAAGGGATTCCTCCTGCTCAATGGTCTGCATCTGGGCATGGCAGTTTTCGACGTGGAGATGACCCAGCACTGCATCGCGAACCATCATTGCGTGGAAGGCAATCCTTTGATGCCTTCGTCGCATGCAGGGCAGCTAGGCGTCAATTTCGCGCTGGTTGGCTACGGAACCTTCATCAGCTATCGGTTGAAGAAGCAGGAAAACAAACTGTGGCTACTCTCTCCAACAGTTGGTATTGCAGCCCACACCGTGGGCGTCGCATCGGGCTTCGCGAACCGATAGTGGGAGGTTGCCACGGGCTAAGAATGACAGGTTGGGTTGCTGCGTGCGGCAGAGGTCGCAGCAAGCTCGCGCCCGTAGACAGACCTCTTGACAAAGTGAGCCGAGAAGATCGAATATATGACTGTTGGTCAATAACGGTTAATAATCGTTTATGAGCATCAGTCAAATATCAAATCTGTCTCTCTTGTCCAGCGCCGTGGCGCTCGACAGCAATTCCCAAACCCATTCAAAATCCATGAGCCGCCGTCAGCGCCGCTCCGCCGAAACCCGCCTGCGCCTGTTTCGCTGCGCGCTGCAGCTCTTTGCCGAGCGTGGCCTGCCAAACGTCACCGTCGAAGACATCACCGAAGCCGCGGACGTGGGCAAAGGCACCTTCTTCAATTACTTCGAGACCAAAGACCACGTTCTTAGCGTGATGGCCGAGATCCAGCTTGGCAAGGTAGGAGAAGCCGTAGCGCGGGCTAGGCAGGGCAAGCACACGATTCACGCTTTATTGCGCCAGCTCGTGCAGCGCCTCGCTGAAGAACCGGGGCGTAGCCCCAGCCTTGCGCGCGCCTTTATCTCCTCATTCCTGGCCAGCGATAGCGTTCGCGAAATCCTGAAACGAAACATGCTGGAGGGCCGTAAAGCAATAGGGGGGCTTATCGCAGAAGGTCAAAGACGCGGCGAAATCGACCCCAGCCTGAAACCAGCGAAAGTTGCCCTTCAGCTTCTGCAGGGGAACTTGGGAACTTTCCTTCTGTGGTCGTTGCACGAGAAGCCCTCGCTCGAAACATGGATTGAAGATACTTTTCAGCACTTCTGGAGATCGATCGCCGTCTCCAGCGATGAGCAGGAACCATGAAACCAGTATTTTTCAAATTCGCTCTCTTATCTCTTTTAGGCCTTTTTACGACTCTTGCCGCCGGCCCCATATCGGGCGGGTTATGCGCGGCACAGCAGCCTGCGCCCTATCGGCTCACCTTGCAAGACGCGATCCAAAAAGCGCTCCAGGCCAACCTCAACGTGCTTGTCGCAGGAACCCGTGTGGATGAGGCAGAAGGCGCGCGCCAGCGAAGCATGTCTGCTGCGCTGCTGCCACGTGTGAATGCCGAAACCTACGCCAACGTGCAGAACCGCAACCTGCGTGCCTTCGGAATTTCGGTGCCAGGCATCCCATTCCCCAACGTTGTAGGACCGTTTTCCAACTACGATTTCCGCATCTATGCGCAGCAGGACATAGTCGATTTGGCAAGCTATCGCGCCTTCAAGGCCAGCGAGCACGCTGTCGATGCAGGCAAGATGGATGAGCGGGATGCCCGTGATCTAATCGTTCGCTCCATCGCCGCAAATTATCTAGATGCGCAATCTGCCGCGGCCCGTGTCGATACCGCCCGGTCTCGCGTGACGGATTCAAGCACTCTGTTCAAGTTGGCCAATGACAAGCACGATGCCGGCACAGCGACGGGCGTGGACGTACTGCGTGCCCAGGTGCAGCTTGCTAACGACAAACAGGCCTCGCTGGTCGCTGAGAACCGGCTGAAGCAGTCGCTGCTTGCCTTGGCGCGAAATCTTGGCATGAATCCGGCCTCCCCGCTTGAACTCGCCGAGCCACTGCATTACCAGGCCCTTGCTCAGTCTCAGCCGGAGGCACTGTTGCCCCAAGCGCTCAAGGCCCGGGCCGATTATCTTTCCCTCGCCAGCCAGCGCCAGGGTCTCGTCGAACAGCAGCGCGCCAGCCGCGCCCGCTTCTATCCGAAGCTCAGCCTCAATGGAAACATTGGCGAACTGGGCCGCAGCATCGGAAGCGTGCAGACCACCGGCCTGATTCAAGGCCAGATCGATTTCACGGTCTTCGATCGCGACCGCGACGGCGAGGCCCAGCAGCTTGCGAGCCGCGTCAGGCGCATCGACGATCAGATTGCCGATTTTGAGCGTGGTGTAGACCAGGACATCCGCCAGGCGCTCCTGAATCTGAATTCGGCGGCCGAGCAGGTAAGCGTTGCCCAACAGGGGCAGGACCTCGCGCAGCGCGAGCTCTTGCTTGCTCAGGATCGTTTTCGAGCCGGCACCACCAACAACGTTGAGGTGGTCACCGCTCAGGACGAATTGGCCCGCGCCGAAGAGAACTTCATTGTTGCCGTCTCCAGTCACGTAGATGCAAAGTTCGCTCTCGCGCGAGCCATGGGAGACACCGAGAAGAACATTCAGCAGTTTATGGGAAATCCATAGCCAACCCTCACTGAAAAAAGTTGCACAAAGGATTTCGCATACGAGTCTCGTTGACAAGGCTGCTTACGAGGATTGAAACCATGAAACGACTCATACCGATCTTGATTCTGCTCGCAGCGGCCGTTGCCGCCGGAGTCTATTTTTATCCGCGGCTCACAAAGAAGCCGGAGCCCGCGAATCAGCTCACGCTCTCCGGAAACATTGAAGCGCACGAGAGCCTGGTGAGCTTCAAGGTGCCGGGCCGCATCATTGATCTGCCTATCGAGGAGGGTCAGCAGGTGCAACAAGGCGCCTTGCTCGCGCGGCTCGAAGATGCAGACAGCCAACAAAAGGTGCGGATCGACGAGGCCTCCGTCGCTGTGCGCGAATCCAGCCTTGCCCTCACGCTCGCTGGAACCCGCGAACAGGAGGTAAAAGCGTTGCAGCAATCGGTCCTCGATGCGCAAGCCGACCTTGGACAGAGGAAAGCTGACAACGAACGCGCGCAGCAACTCTTCAGCAAAGACGAAATCTCCGCGCAGGATCGCGACCTGGCCGCAACCGCATTGAAGCGTTCCGAAGCGACGTTCGCGTCGGCGCAGCAGCGGTACAACGAGGCCGTTGAAGGCAGCCGCAAGGAAGATATTGCAATCTCACGCGCCAATCTTTCCCAGGCAAAAGCCAGTCTCGGCCTGTCGCGCATCAACGCCAGCTACACAACTCTTCTCGCCCCGGCCGCCGGCGTCATTACCGTGCGCCAGGCGGAAGTCGGAGAAGTGGCGCAACCCGGTTCTCCAGTAGTCACGCTGGCGGATCTGGATCACATCTGGCTCCGCGCGTATATTGCCGAGACCGACCTTGGCAAAATTCACTGGGGCCAGCAGGCAACCATCACCACTGACACCTATCCCGGCAAGCAATACCGCGGTCGCATCTCCTTCATCTCTCCAGATGCCGAGTTCACGCCCAAGAGCGTGCAGACCTACGCGGAACGAGTCACGCTTGTCTACCGGATCAAGATCGATATCGACAATCCCAACCACGAACTGAAGCCTGGCATGCCTGCTGACGCGCACATAGAACTTGCCGCAGCCGCATCGAGCGCAAACCCGCCCGCATCGGTTCCAACGCCAGCCAAGCAATGACAGATCAGCCCCAATCCTTGAGTTCGCCAGCAATTAAGGCCGAAGGACTGACCAAGAGCTTTCCCGGTGTCCACGCCGTCGATTCGCTGAGCTTCGACGTGTGCGCCGGGGAGATCTTCGGTCTCGTCGGACCCGATGGGGCAGGGAAGACCACTACGCTACGCATGTTGGCCGGCATCATGCCCCCCGACGCGGGCAAAGCGACTGTAGCCGGCTTCGATGTAGTACGCGACCCCGAGGGCGCCAAACATTCGCTCAGCTACATGCCGCAGCGTTTTGGGCTTTACGAAGATCTCACCGTAGACGAAAACATCCGCTTCTACGCCGACCTTTTCGGCGTACACAAGGCCGAACGCACCACCCGTTCGACGCAGTTACTTGACGCCGCAGGGATGAGCGAGTTTCGCACCCGCATGGCGGGCAAACTCTCCGGTGGCATGAAGCAAAAGCTCGGCTTGGTCTGCGCGCTCATTCATCGCCCCAAGGTCATTCTTCTCGACGAGCCCACCACCGGCGTCGACCCCGTTTCACGCCGCGATTTCTGGCGCATCCTTTACGAGCTTGTCTCAGAAGGTGTAGCGATTCTTACCTCGACCGCATACCTCGACGAAGCCGAGCGCTGCCATCGCGTCGCCCTCATGCATCAGGGCAAGCTCCTGTTCTGCGACACGCCCGCGAACCTCAAGTCCCGCATGAAAAAAGGTGTTCTGTCGGTGACCTCACCCGAGCCGCGCCAACTACGAACGGAACTCGAGAAGACAGACGGCATCTCAAGCCTGGTCCTCACCGGTGACGGCGTGCACGTGGTCGTGGACAATGCAGCGCAGCGCATTCCTGAATTTGAAGCGCGGCTAAAGGGCGCTGGCGTGCCCTTCGACGCCATCCAACAAGTAGCCCCGACCATCGAAGATCTCTTTGTGGATGCCGTGACGGCAACCGACGGAGCATTGCGCCATGCCTGAGCTAGCCAACCCGGTCCCGGCGAACTCCGTCGTTGTCGAGAACCTCGTCAAGCGGTTCGGTGATTTTGTCGCCGTCGACCGGCTCAATCTCACCGTAACCAAAGGCGAGGTCTTCGGCTTTCTCGGACCAAACGGAGCCGGCAAGTCCACTACAATTCGCATGCTCTGCGGCTTGCTCAAGCCGACTTCCGGCCGCGCGCAGGTGGCGGGATTCGATGTTGGCCGCAAGCCTGAGGCGGTCCGCCAGCACATTGGCTACATGTCGCAGAAATTCTCTCTCTACAACGATTTGAAGGTCATCGAAAACCTGCGCCTCTTCGCCGGCCTCTACAGCGTGCCCTCTGCCAAGCTCAAAGACCGCATCGAATGGGCGCTTGAAATGGCGAACCTCAAGGGTCAGGAGAATCTCATTACCGGCACGCTTCCCGGTGGATGGAAGCAACGGCTCGCACTCGGCTGCGCTGTGCTGCACCAACCGCCCATCCTGTTTCTTGACGAGCCCACCTCCGGCGTCGATCCCATCTCGCGCCGCCAGTTCTGGGACCTCATTCACAAGATGGCCGAAGAGGGCGTCACCGTCTTCGTCACCACCCACTATATGGAAGAGGCGGAATACTGCAACCGTCTCGCATTGATCTTTCGCGGCAAAATGGTCGCTCTCGGCACGCCCTCCGAGTTGAAGCGCGACTCTATGAAAGGCGAGTTGCTGCTCGTCGAGTGCGAGCCGCTTGGCACCGCGGTGGAAGCGCTGCAATCGGCTTCGGAAGTAATGGACGCTGCGGTCTTCGGCAGCGCACTTCATCTGGTTGTTCAGGATGCAGTCGCCGCTGAGCCGCGCATCCAGGCATATCTCAAAGCTCACGGCGTCACCGTCCATCGCATCGAAAAGATCCGCCCCACTCTCGAAGACGTCTTCGTTTCTATCACCACGGCGAGCGATGCTGCGGAGGGCCGCAAACCATGAGCCTCACGCGCTTGCTGGCCATCGCCAGAAAAGAGATCCTACATATCCTGCGCGATTCGCGCAGCCTCGGCATCGTCGTCATCATGCCCGTAACACTGATGCTGCTCTTCGGCTACGGCGTCAATCTCGATCTCAAGGGACTGCCGGTCTACGTGTTCGACCGCGACGGCAGCCAGCAAAGCCAGGACCTGCTCAAGCGCTTCCAGTCGAACGAATATTTCCATATCGCGCAGGTTGTAGACAGCTATCCGGAACTAACCAGGGCGCTCGACGACGGCCACGCCAAGATGGGCATCGTTATCCCATGGGATTTTTCCCAACGGTTAAACCGCGGCGACATTGTGGGGGTTCAGGCCCTTGTAGACAGCACTGACGACAACACAGCCAACGTGCTCATCGGCTACGCCCAGGCAGTCGTGCAGGGTTATTCCTCTCAGATTCAGCTCGACTGGCTTCAAGCGCACGGGCAGACAATTCAACCCGCCCCCGTAAGCGTGCAAACGCGAACCTGGTACAACGAAGATCTCGAAAGCAGTTCCTTCATCATTCCCGGCGTGCTTGCTCTTGTCATGTCGGTCATCGGCGCTTTCCTCACCTCGCTCACCATCGCGCGCGAGTGGGAGCGTGGCTCGATGGAGCAGCTGATTTCCACGCCCGTCACCGCCATGGAAATCATGCTGGGCAAACTCGCTCCCTATTTCGTCCTCGGCATGTTCGATGTTGCCGTCTGCGCGGTCATTGCCATCAGCTGGTTCCACGTGCCGTTTCGCGGTTCCTACATTACCCTCGCCGTCAGCTCGGCCCTGTTCATGATCGTTGTGCTCTCGCTTGGCTTCCTCATTTCCGTCCTTGCCAAGAACCAGTTTGCCGCCAGCCAGATCGCGCTGCTCATCACATTTCTTCCCGCATTTCTCTTATCGGGATTCTTGTTTTCCATCGAGCAAATGCCCATCGTCCTGCAATGGATCACGCGAATTCTTCCGGCCCGCTATTACGTCTCAGTGCTAAAGAAAATATTCCTGAAAGGCACGCCCACGTCCATGCTCTATGCCGATCTCATACCGTTAGCGGTTTTTGCCTTCATACTGGCGATCGCCGCAACCCGCTCCTTCCACAAGCGGCTGGAATAGCCAGAGTCTGAAGTAAAGGAGGTGACCGTCGATGTTCGGACGACTGAAGCAGATGCTGATNNGTGCTCGACCTCGACCAGAGCCAGCAAAGCCGCGATCTTGTCTCCCGCTTCACCTCCAGTCCCTACTTCGACGTGCAGCGGCAACTGACCGATTCGCGCCAGATTCGCGACCTCATCGATACGGGACAAGCAACAGTCGGCCTCGAGATCGATGCCGGGTTTGCTCAGAAGCTGCTCAACGGCCAGACAGCGCCACTGCAAGTCATCGTCGATGCCACCAACTCGAATACCGCACTTATTGCCTCCAGCTACATCTCCCAGATCGCCCTCGGCTTCGCCCGCGACTATCAGCAGGACCGCATCGGCCGCATCGCGCCGCAACTCAGCGAGCAGGTTCCATCGGTCCAACTCGAGCCGCGACCCTGGTACAACCCCGGCCTGAGCAGCCGCTGGTTCTTCGTTCCCGGCGTCATCGGCAGCCTGACCCTCGTACTCGTCATTACGCTCACCGCCTTTGCCGTCGTCCGCGAGCGTGAGATCGGCACCCTCGAACAGATCATGGTCACTCCCATCCGCCCCTTCGAGTTCATCCTCGGCAAAACTCTGCCCTTTTTCCTGATAGGCCTCTTCGATGTCTCGCTCATTGCCACCGTCGGCACGCTATGGTTCCAGGTCCCATTTCGCGGCCACATCTCAGTGCTGCTCGCCGGTTCAGTGCTTTTCATTCTGTGCATGCTGGGCGCGGGCCTGCTTATCTCCACCGTCTCGGCCACGCAACAGCAGGCCATGGTGACCGCGTTCTTCCTGATCATGCCGGGCGTCACGTTTTCAGGCTTCGGATTTCCCATCGCCACCATGCCGCAATGGCTGCAATATGTCACCTACTTGATCCCCCTGCGCTATTTTCTGGTAGTGCTGCGCGGGGTCTATCTCAAGGGCGTAGGGATGGACATCCTGTGGCCGCAAATGGCCGCCATGGCAGCCCTCGGCTTCAGCCTGCTCACCTTCGCCATCCTCCGCTTTCACAAAGCAATCGATTAGGCGGAAAAAAGAGGCTCGTTTTTCTCGTCAAAAAGGACAGTTTTGGCCAGAAAAGGCCAAAATCGGGTATTTCTGTTGACCAGAAGGTAACGGTGCGCGGACGGTAGCAGCAATGAAGAGGAAGATGAAGAAGAAACAGAAGGGAGCAGGCCAGCGCCTGCTCCCCTCTTTGTCTGGTGCGTCGAGCCGATCCGGCAGTAATCCGCGGATCCGGAGAAGTTATTCGTCGTTGTCGTGCCTGTCCCGCATCGGTACGCTCAGCCGCTTGGCTGTGTGGGTGAAGCAGCCGGTCGAGATCAACACGTCTTCAGCGTTATGGTCCACGATGACCCCCGATGCGGTGAATTCGGTACCGTCCTCACTGAGTTCGACCTTATCGACAGCGCTCGCAATCGAGGCGAATGTTCCATCCGGGTTATACATGAAGAACCAATATGTGGCATCGTAAATCCCGTCGCCGGCATGGTTCCAGACGCCTTCGCTGCCGCCGCGCAGGAAGGTGTTGGCTGTTTCTGCGAATGAACCGTCTGGCTGGAATAACTGGATGCTGCGGACGGTCCGGATGAGAGCGCCGGTTTGACAGTTAGTGACGCTGACGCTCACGTCCCAAACACCCTCAATGCTGTGCCTGTCCTGTGCTGACACGGTTGTCTGCAAGGTTGCGAGGCCAAGTGCAAGAATCGCGCAAATCTGGGAAATGCTCTTCATTGTCTCGATCTCCTTTTCGGTGGGAATTTTGGGGGGCGGCGAGCTGGGCCCGGGTGGTTCCGGACAGCTCTGTGTCCCCTGCCTTTGCACCTATAGGCGCGAGATGAAGGGAAAAACTGGCATGGTCTAAAGGGTTTTTTTGAAGCGGAGGGACCGCTCAACTGTTGCTGAGTTCCGCCTGCAGCCAGGAGCGGGCGAACTTCCAATCGCGCATGACGGTGTCTGGAGAGACGGCGAGCACTTCGGCCGTTTCTTCAACACGGAGGCCGCCGAAGAAACGCAGTTCGACAACGCGGGCTTTGCGCTCGTCAACGGCAGCGAGAGTGTTAAGCGCGTCGTCCAAGGCGATCAACTCACTCGCCCTACTCCCACCGATGTCAGGCAGCTCTTCCAGATTGACCTGCTCTGCGTTGCCGCCTCGCTTGCCCGTTACCCGGCGGCGAGCCTGGTCAAGAAGGATGTGGCGCATGATGAGGGCCGAGACTGCAAAAAAATGCGCCCGGTGCTGCCAGTCAACATTCGTGATATCAATGAGCTTCAGGTAGGCTTCGTGCACCACGGCTGTGGCCTGGAGGGTTTGCTCCGGGCGCTCGCTCTGCATATAGTGTCCAGCAATACGCCGCAAGTTGCGATAGACGTGCGGCGTCAATCGCTCGAGAGCATTCCGGTCGCCCTTGGCCCAGGCGCGAACCAGTTGCGTAGTCTCTGACGTTTGATCGTCCATACGGTTCGATTGCAGCCGATTATAGCTCTGATGGATTGCATCGATGCGTCGGACCGAGAAAGTATCCCAGGGTTCCTTCTACGCGCAGTCTCCTCTGCGAATGTCTGCTTTTGAGAGCTGTTTATCTAGGATAAATGATCTTTAAAAGCATGCCCAAATGTGATACGCTCCTTTCTAAGCCAATAAACGCTATCAAAAGCGAATTAAAGGCGATAATCTGCTTTTGAGGGTCGAAGAATGCGCAGAAATACTCTGCTGGAAGCCCAGCCGTACCCAGTCGAACAGGCCCTGAGGAGGCTCGGAGGGAACCTTCGCACCGCCAGGTTGCGCCGGCACCTTACGATCAATGAAGCTGCCGAAAAGATTGGCACCGGACCCCGCGCCGTAAGCGATGCCGAGCACGGAAAACCTTCCACTGGCATCGCGGTCTATGCCGCCCTCCTCTGGGTCTACGATCTGCTCGGGGTCTTTGAGGATCTCGCCAACCCACTGAAAGATGAACAGGGGCTTTCACTGGCAAGCCGACGCGACCGCGTGCGCGCCCGCAAAGGCAGAGGACTCGACAATGACTTCTAACCGCCCCACCGAATGTTTTGTTTACATCACACTCCCCGGTGCGCGAGCGGCAGTAACCGCCGGGCGATTCGTTCTCGAGCAGATACCCAGTGGTGACGCTCTCGGGCGATTCGTCTATGGCCGTTCCTACCTGGGGAATCCGGACGCGGTAGAGATCGACCCCATCGAGCTCAAACTGTCCGATCAGACATATGAAACAGTACGCATGAACGGAGTCTTCGGTGCTCTTCGCGATGCCGGACCTGATTCCTGGGGCCGGCGAGTTATCGAGAAACATGCCAGAATCGCCAAACTTGGTGAACTGGACTATCTCCTAGAGTCGCCAGACGACCGTGCCGGAGCTCTGGGTTTCGGCGAAACGGTTTCTCCCCCTGCGCCACTTCGCAAGTTTAACCAGAGACTCGACCTCGTTCGCCTTCAGGAAACCGCTGAGGCTCTTGTCCGTGATGAACTTCCTTCTGACCCCAATGCTGCGCAGGTGCAGGATCTTCTCCTTTTAGCCACCTCGATGGGAGGCGCCCGCCCAAAGGCAGTGATACAGGACCAGGGCGAACTCTGGATTGCCAAATTCGCGCGCCCGGATGATCGCTGGAACTTCGAACGGGTAGAACACGGAATGTTGCAGCTTGCTCGGCGTTGCGGCATCACAACGGCGGAGAGCCGTATAGAGACTGTCGCAGGTAAAGATATCTTGCTTGTAAAGCGATTTGATCGACAAGGCGCGGCAGATGGGTACACCCGCGCGCGGATGATCAGCGGCCTGACAGTGCTCCGTACGGATGACGCAGTATCGAACCGAGACCGCTGGTCATATATCCTGCTGGCCGAAGAGATACGACGCGTCGTCCATGAACCGAAACGGGACACGCGCGAACTCTTCCGCCGAATTGTATTCAACGCGCTGATCTCAAATATCGATGATCATCCAAGGAATCATGCGCTAATCGCTCCTGCTCGTCAGTGGAGCCTCTCTCCCGCCTACGATCTGACACCGGCCCCTCAGATCGGTCAGGACCAACGCGATCTGGCGATGGTGTGCGGGGATGAGGGACGATTTGCCAACGCTGCAAACATACTTTCGCAGCACGCTCGCTTTCTCCTTGAACACGACGAAGCTCAGAAAATCATCACGGATATGACAGGACAGGTTGCCAGCACTTGGTACGAAACAGTTAGAGCCTGCGGCGTCTCTGTCCAGGATGCCGAAACGATCCGCTCTGCATTTGTCTATCCCGGCTTCTCGCGAGAGTAAGGAACGAACAGTTGAGGGGGAACACACCAATGCTCGATTGGCCTCGGCTGAAAGCATACCAAAACTCGAAATACAAAAGCTTTGAGGAACTCTGCTATCAACTCGCCAAGCGTTTACATGGCTCCCGTGGGCGGTTTACGTCGAGTTCTACCACACGCTTGCCAATGGAGACGAGTGCGGATGGCAAGCCAAATTCTACTGGCCCAATCCTCGGCTTGACGCGAGCCGAAAGCGCAGCATCATCAATTCCCTAGAGACGTCCAAGAAGAACCACCCTCGTCTCGTTCAATGGTTTCTTTGCACACCTACAAGCTTTACTTCAAAAGGCAAAAACAATGAGGCCACATGGTTTTCGCAGACTCTGAGCAAAATCACCGGGTCCGTTCCAATCGAACATTGGGATGACCGTACCATACACGAATACGTCGCCCAGTCAGCAATGGTCGGCATCTCCAAATATTTCTTCGGTGAACTGGAACTGTTTCCAGAGTGGTTTAGCCGCCTGCGCCACCTCGCGAATATGCGATAAAGCGTTCCTTCAACGTCGCAGGGCCGGGTGCCCCACGTCTCGCCTTTGAGACCTAGGAATGCATAATGTCCGGTTTGTTTAAATGCTAAGTCAGTGAGGAGCACGAGGTGTTACAAAAAAGCTGAACTCAGCGGGACGCTGATTCAGAGAACAACCACGGAGGCTCCTCGAGACCATATGTATTACATTGGCCTTGATGTACACAAGAAGACGATCAGCTACTGTGTGAAGGATGCGGCTGGTCAAGTGCACCGGGAAGGCAAGATCGGTGCGACACGACTCGATCTGGACAACTGGATCAAGGCGTTACCCCAACCCCGGATGATGGCCATGGAAGCAACGATCTTCACCGGCTGGATCTACGATCACCTGCTTCCTCATGCCGAGAAGGTGAAGGTTGCTCATCCGCTGATGCTGCGAGCGATCGCGGCGGCGAAGAAGAAGAACGACTGCATCGATGCCGGCAAGATCGCCGACTGTCTGCGCTGTGACTTCCTGCCAGAGTGCCACATGGCCTCGACCGAGATCCGGGACCGGCGCCGCACGTTGCGCTACCGGAACCTGGTGCTGAGGCAGACGGTGCAGATGAAGAACCGGGTATCGGGCCTGCTGATGGAAAGCGGGGTCAGCTATGACAAGCAGCGGCGGCACAAGATGGGTTACTTCAGCGAGCTGTTCTCAACCAACGAGGAGATCAGCGACAGCATCCGGCCCTTGCTCCGGCTAGGCCGCGAACACATCCTGCGAGGGCAGCGGCTGGATCGTGCGCTGACCAGCTCGCTGGAGCGGGATCCGCTACTGTCGGAGCGGC
>PKXI01000281.1:13263-23501 GCA_003133425.1 Acidobacteriaceae bacterium | reverse complement strand
TAAATTGAAAATGCTCTAGGCGCAAAAACAGAGACGCGCCGAGGATGGGGCACCCGGTTTTCTTCCGGATACTCAAATTCACTTCGTGATTTCCGACCCTTTCGATTTGCCCCTTAGCGGGTATTCTTAATGCTGCATGACGTACGTTCTGTTTGGCCTTGCTTGCTTCGGCGTGGTGACGACTTCCGTGTTTGCGGGGATGGTGCTGTGGGCTGTGCCGCGTTTCTTGCGCGAACGGCGCGCAGCGCTGGCTGCACTTACCGTGAGGCCGGGATTTACGCCCCCGTTAACGCTGCTGAAACCGGTGCATGGGGCGGAGCCGGGGCTTGAACCGCACCTTGCTACGTTTTTTGAACAGGATTATCCGGAGTACGAGATTCTGTTCTGCGCGCGGACTGCGAACGACGCGGGTTTGGAGACGGCGCGGCGGGTGGCGGCGCGATATCCGAACATTGCGGCGAAGTTTCTTTCTACCGGCGGAAAACCCGATTACATCAATGCAAAAGTTGCATCGCTGGAGTTGATGGAGACCTCAGCGGCTTACGACATTCTCGTAATCAGCGACAGCGACGTGCGCGTGTCGCCTGATTATCTGCGGGCGGTTGCGCTGCCGTTTGCCGATGAACGTGTTGGCGCGATGTGCTGCCCGTATCGCGGAGTGGCGGCCGAGGGAGGCTTGTGGGCGCGGCTTGAGGCCGTGGGCATGTCTGTGGAGATGACCTCCGGCGTACTGGTGGCGCGGATGATGGAGGGGATGCAATTTGTGCTGGGGCCGACGATGGCTTTCAGACGCGATGCGATTCGGCGGATGGGCGGCTTCGCCGTGACAGCCGATTATTGCGCGGACGATTTTGTGCTGGGCAACGAGACTTTCAAACTTGGGCAGACGGTGGTGCTAAGCACACACGCCATCGATCACATGGTGATCAATTCGAGCTTCTGGTCTTCGATGAAGCACCAGGTGCGGTGGATGAAGTCGACGCGGTTCTCGCGGCCCAAGGGACACTTCGGCACGGCGCTCACGTTCAGCGTTCCGTTCGGATTGCTGGCGTGGGCTGCAGCGGCGTGGACCGGGCATCCTTGGTGGGGATTGGCGGTGTTTGCGTGGAGCGTGGCTTCGCGGCTGGCGCTGGCAGTTGCGGTGGGCGGGATGGTGGTTGAAGACCGCAGCTGGTTTGGATTGCTGGTGCTTTACCCGGTGCGGGATCTGATGGGGTTCGGGTTCTGGGCGGCTAGTTATTGGGGTCGAAAGATTTTGTGGCGGGGGCGGGTGTTTGAGCTGCTACCCGGTGGGAAGATGCGGGCGGCGAAGTAGAGTTCTTCGTATCCCACCCTTGCCGCAAAATCGCGTCAAGGATGGGGCACCCAGTCATTCTCAGATAAAAACTAATTCGCAAAGAACCCTACTGCAGCGGCCGGTCGGTCCACATGGTTTTGTCGGCTAACGATTGGACCGGGTAAAGGCGGCCGGCTAACAACTGCTCAACCTTGGATTGGTTGACGTCTTCGGCGAAGATCCACTTGCGCTCGCCCGATCCCCACATTTTGGAGAGCTGGTCTTCGCTGATGTCGATCCTGGCGGCGTCGGGATAGCAGGAACCCCACAGCAAGGTTGAGCCCTCGCCGTGCTGCCCGCATTGCTGCGCCACAATCAGAGACAAATTTGTGAGAAAGCCGTGCGTGTAGAAGATGACGGAGGAGCCATCGGACTCGTCGCCGTAGATGATGAAGGTGTCGGCAGGTGAGCCTTTGGCAATGATGGTGTCGGCCATCTTCTTTGAGCTGAGCATGGGCTCGAAGCGCGCCAGGGCGATGTGCGCGGCGACGAGGAAAACGCTGAAGGTGAGAGCCACGCTGATGGTGGCGGCCATGTGTTTCTTGTTGAGGCGCAGCACCCAGCCGGCAAGAGGCCCGATGAGCAGCGCGATGCCGGCGAGAATGGCGGGCAGGCGCAGAGCGGCGAAGGATGGGCCGGTGAGGTCGAACAGGTGCGACATGGAGAGCGTGTAGTCTCCCACGCCGCGGTGCGCCAGCAGCGTGCCGATGTCGGGCACGTACGGCAGATTGCGCGAAGTCCAGAGTCCCCAACCGAGCGCGATGGCCGAAATAACGCCGACGATCGCGAAGGCGGCCTGTGCGCCGGTAAGCCAGGCTGTGGAGAGCAGCGGCTTGCCGTCTTCAGGAGCGCCGCTGGGTGCGCGGTTCTCTTCAATGCCGGCGACTACGCAGGCAATGAGGATGAACAGCGGTGGCCAGACGGGGAACGTGTAGTACTCCTGGTTGGTGGAGAGGGAGAAAAAGAGCAGCGTCCATGCGGAGAAGATCGAAAGAAGCCAGATGCTGCGAACGCGGAACTTGAGGCGGCCAACGAAGGTGGCCACATCCTCGCGGATGGCGTTGTCGAGGTAGAAGTCGACGGTCTGGCCGGCATCGCGCTGCAGGTGATGGAGCCAGTTGCGGCGGGTCTTCCACGCGGCGGCAATGGCAGCGGGCAGGAACAGGCTCCAGGGAAAGAGCCAGACCAGGTGCGCCAGCCAATACACGGAGCCGGGCATTTTGTTGTAGTCGTGCGGATAGCGCTGGCCAAAGAAGCGGAGAACGTGTTCGTTGATGAAATAGAAGTAGAAGAAGCCGTGGACGTTGCCCATGGTGGGGTGGTTGCCGATGGGGTTGCCCTGGTCGTGATTGTAGATGCCGCAGAGGATGTGCCAAGGCGCGGCGATGAGCAGAAAGAGCAGCGTGCCGGTGATGGGCTTGAGTGCGCGCCAGCGTCGCCATTGACCGGTGAGAAGCAGGTAGGGAACGGCTGCTCCGATAAAGAAGACGGGAGCAATGAGGCCCTTGGTAAGCGTGGCCAGAGCAACGCAGGCATAGATCCAATAGAAGCGCGCGGGGCGATCGAATTCGAGCCCGGTGATGAGCGCGTAGAGGGCGATGAGCAGGAAGAGGCTCAGCTCCGCCTCGGGAATGATGAAGCGCGTAAAAAGAAACGGGCCGACGGAGGTGAGTACGCCGAGGCCTGCATAAAGACCGGCGCGCGGACCCCAGGCGCGGCGGGCCCAGAGCCACGCGAGCCAGGTGAGGCCGAGCATGGCCAGCGTGTTGGGCAGATGCGTGGCGAAGGTATTTTCGCCGAAGACCTTGTAACTGGCGGCAACTACCCAATAGGGCAGCGGGGGCTTCTCGATGTAGCGGATGCCGTTGATCTTCGAGGTGATCAGGTCGCCGGTATCGACCATGTGCTGGGCGGCCTGGGCATGGGCGGAGTCAACATCGTCGAGCAGAGGGGGCGAAAAGAGGGATGCAAACTGCACGGCGGCAAAGATGGCTGCCAGAAGCAGCCAGACAGCGACCGTGGAGGGCGCTTGGCTGGGGCGATCGATAGTCTTCGTGTCGAGCCTCGATTCGGGGGGCATCGCTGAATAGGCCATTCTGTAAAGGATAGCAGCCGGATTTCCACACTCTGAGACGAATTACGGCCTCCTGTGGAACTCTTGGAATCCAAAGGTTTTTGGATTGCTTCGAGTTGCGGTATTGGCGCCGAGCAATCTGTTCAGCGAACGTGCGGCGCGGTCGTGTATCTTGACCCGAGAGACTGATTTATTCCTCCGGAGGCTGTTCGACAAGTATGCCTACCTTTGCTGCCATCGATATTGGATCGAACTCGTGCAGATTGAAGATTGCCAAAGTTGTGGCGCACCAGTTGAAGATGCTCGCCGAGGATCGCGAAGTGACGCGCATTGGTGCAAGCGTGTTCGAGTCGGGGCTGGTTTCTCCTGAGGCGATGGCGCTGACGCTGCGAGCGCTGAAGCGGTTTCAGCGTGCGGTGCAGACGCACGGAGTGGACCAGATTCGCGTGGTGGCTACGTCTGCCATGCGCGACGCGCGTAATGGAGCGGCGTTCCAGGCCTGGGTGAAGGCGGAGACGGGCTGGAACATGGAGATCATTTCTGGTCTCGAAGAAGGGCGGCTGATTCACCTCGGCGTTTCCGGCGCGGAACAGGGAATGGGCGGGAAGGTTCTGCTGATCGACCTGGGCGGAGGCAGTTGCGAGATCACGCTCTCAGAACACAAGCGGATCAAAGAGACGATCAGCGTGCCGCTGGGCGCGGTGCGGCTTACGCAGGATTTTCTTCCTGCCGATCCGGCTCCGGCTGATGGGCTGGCGCGAATGCGGCAGTGGATTGCGAAGGAACTGCGGCGGGCGCACCGCAAGGTTCAGCCGGGAAAAGTGCCGCTGGTGATTGCCACGTCTGGCACGGCGGCGGCGCTGAGCGATGCTTATGCGGCCGGTGTAAAGCTGAACAACAAATCCGCGGGTGGGCGTACGGGCAAACGAGCAGGCAGCGTAACAGCCGAAATTGTGCCGGCCGGTGCGGTGCGAAAACTGGCCAAGCTGCTGGCGAAGATGACGCTGCCGGAACGCGAAGCGGTGCCGGGGATAGGGCCGCGGCGTGCTGAGATTATCGTGGCCGGAGCAGCGGTATACGCGGAACTGCTGGAGAGCTTTGGACTGGCGGGGTTCCGCTATTCGCCGCTGGGATTGCGCGACGGCATATTGGCGCAGATGCTGGCCGAGCAGGACGCGCGGGCCACGGCGCACATTGAGTTTGAACACGAGCGGTGGGAGAGCGTGCTGGCGACGGCGCGACGTTACGGAGTGGATCCGAAGCAGGCCGAGCCGGTGCGCGCGCACGCTGTACAACTGTTTCGCGAACTGAAGCCGCTGCACAATTTGCCGGCGGAGTATGAGAGCTGGCTTTCGGCGGCGGCCGTGTTGCGCGACACCGGTAAGTTCATCAACCACCAGGGACACCACCGGCATACGCAGTACATTGTTTCGAGCTCGGAGTTATACGGGTACACGCAGCTGCACCGCACGCTGGTTTCGGCGATTGCGCGCTACCTCGGCAAGAGCCGTCCGCAACCGGGCGACCGCGCCCTGCGCAACATTCCCGCCTTGGAACACAAGAACGTGCAGTTCGCGGTGGTACTGCTGAGGCTGGCGGTGGCCCTGAACCAGGACCGGGTGAGCGATGTGCTGCGCCTGGCGGTGAAGGTCTATCCGAAACGCGTTTACCTTGAGGTGGAGCCGGGGCGAACGGGCGCGGAGCTGGAGCTTTGGTCACTGCGCAAAGAAGCTGGCTACTTCCGCGAGGTCTTCGGGCGCGAACTTTTTCCAACACTGGCATAGATGTTGCGGGCCGTACGCGGATCGATGAGCCACTGCAGGCGGGGCGGGTGGTGGTCAAGATCGACGCGGGCGATAGAGCCCTTGCGCATGCGGATGGCGGCGCCGCCGTTGCCGGTGATGAGGCGGCCGAGAAACTGGAACAGGATTGGATTGTGGCCCACAGCCAGCATGCCTTCGCCGCCGGAGTATTTGACCAGCATGTCCTGGAAAGCACTGAAGGTCGCGTTGGGCAGGAGCGCGTTGCTGACTTCAACCTTGCCGTCGTAGCCGAGCTCGGTGCCGACAAACTGTGCGGTTTGCAGAGCGCGCTTGAGCGGGCTGCTGACGATTACGTCCACTTGAACTTTGAGGGCGCCTAACATGCGCGCCATCAGCATGCACTGCTCCTTGCCTTCTTTGACGAGGCCCCGCTTGGCGTCGAGAGCGGGGTTCTCGCGGAACATTCCAGCACTGGCGTGGCGCATGAGGTAGAGGATCATTGCGAAAGTTCCGGCGGGGCTGATTAGCGTTCCCGGTGGCTCCAGAGACACGATATTAACACGGCTGTAACAAATCAATCGAAGTTAAAGGCGCCCTAAGGTCAGGCTCACGGTTCAATTTGGGCCGCCGTGGAAGCAGCGTTCACTGACCAGAGCTCGCTGACCAGCAGGCCGCCGAGCCGGGTGCGGTGCTTTTGGAGCGCGAAGCCAGACTGGCGCAGGGCGGTGCGGTGGTCGGGCAATTCGCGGAGGGTGAGTCCGGTGAGATGGCCGAAGGCCCAGTAGAGGCACCAAACCAGCGGACGGGCTACGAGGCGGCCAAACCAGCCGGCGGGGATCGCGAATTCCGAGACCAGCCAAAGGGCTTGAGGGGAAGCGGCCTTGTGGAGGGTTGCGGCGAGGAGGTCGATTTCTTCCGTGGTCAGGCAGTCGAGGAAGAAGTGGGCCACGATGAGGTCGTACGGCGGGTTTGCCGGTTGCCATTGGCGGGCGTCAGCGCAGAATGTGCGGACACGGGAGGTGTCGGAGCCGGCGCGGCGCAGCAAGGACGCAAGCATTGCGGTGCTTGCGTCAACTGCGTCGATTTGAACGGCGGGGTTGGCGCGGAGCAGGCGGGCGGTGAATCGGCCATCGCCGTCTCCGATTACGAGGGCGCGGCGACACCCGGGGAGCGAGTCGAGAAACGTGCAGCGGCACCACCAGAGCCAGGGACCGAAGCTGGCCAGTTCCATCCAGCGATAAATGCGGGCGAGGCGGTTGAAGTTGGGGGGTGCGCTCATCTGAAGAACGGCGTGAGAAGCAGAGGAGTGAGCAGGACAAGGTCGGCGGCGGCGCGCAGGGCGACAGGGGTGAGGCGACTGCGCAGGCTATCAAGCAGGGCTAGCAGAAGTGCAGCGGCGGCTCCGCAGAGCAGGAGTGCGGCGGAGCGGGGCTGAGCGGATGAGAGGATCGCGGCGAGAAGCAGGCCCACAATGGCGATGAGACTTGCCTGGGAAAAGATCGGCAGGCTGGATGCGGACTCCGGAGACGCCTCCCAGCGGTCGATGGCGTGACAGTTGAGCCAGGCGAGCAGAACGAAGAAGATCACCGGGATGAGCAGGGACCAGACCAGTGCGTGGTGCGGCAAGGCGGCGCGGGACCAGGCGGGGAGCGCGCATCCGGCGGTGAAGAGCAGGCCGACGAGGAACTCCTTGGAGAGAATTCGCGACAGAAGCGGAGAGCCTTTCCCGCCCGTGTGAACGCGGGTGAAGTAGACGATCGCGGCGGCGGCGAGCACAGAGTTGCGCTCTCGCGCGCCAACCGGCATGAGGGTGAAGATGATCCAGGCAGCGCCTAAACCGGTGGCACTGGCCAGGGGCACGAGGACGCGGCGATGGCGCCAGTGAAAGAGATGGCGCTCGCGAAGACGGTGGAGATTGGCTGAGCGCAGGCCCGCGCGGGCGTCGAGCAAGCGGTCTGCAACATAGACAGACCACACAGCCAGCGCGAGCAGTGCGGGAACCCACAAGGGAAGGCGCACGCGAGCCACCCATGCGAATGCCAACGACCAGGCCAACGCGACGGTAGGTGCGTCGAGGCTGGCGAGATGCCAGAAGCAGAGGGGGCCGGGCGCGTCGATGGCACGCACGCGGCTGGGCGTCACGGAATCCGTGCGCGAGTTGGGGAGGACTTGCAGCACTTCCTCAATTGTAGGAGAGAACGGGAATTGCAGCAGGAGCACGAGAAGTTATTGGGATTGATCGAGTTAAGGTCTGGAGACCATTTTCGTGGAAGGGCATCTAACGTGCTGTGGGGCGAAGTGCACTTCATCGAAGCGTGGGCCGTGGCTGACAGGCCGTGATGATGCCAACCCTCGAAGGGAGCAATTCGCATGAAGTATGTGGGAATGGCAGTTTTGATGTCTGCGGCGGCGCTGTTGCTGACGGAAGTACCGATTTCAGCGCAGAGTATGGGGCAGGGACAAGCCGTGGTGACGGTTTTGCCGAAGTCGGAAGGACAACAGGTGCCCTCAAGCGTGATGCAGCAGGATCTGTCGGTGAAGGTGAACGGAAAGAATGCCAGGGTAACCCATTGGGCGCCGTTCCAGACGCCGAATAATCAAATCGAACTGGTGCTGTTGATCGACAGCGCTTCGCGCAGCAGCCTCGGCCGGCAGATGGACGACATTGCGCAGTTTGTGAGCACCTTGCCGCCGAACGTGAAGGCTGGAATTGCATACATGGTCAACGGGCAGGCGGACTTTGTGGCTCCATTGACCAGCGATCACGAACTGATCCTCAAGAATCTTCATCTTCCCGGTGGTTCGGCCGGCGGCGAGGCGAGCCCTTACTTCTGTCTTTCGGATCTGGCGAAGCGCTGGCCTGGGCAGGATCCGGCAGCGCGGCGAGAAGTGGTGATGGTGACCGATGGCGTGGACGACTACGAGAGGCGGTTCGATCCCGAGGACCCTTATGTCCATGCGGCTATCAACGATGCAACGCGCGCGAGGCTGGTCGTGTATTCCATCTACTGGATGAGCGAGGGGCGCATGAGCGGGACCGAGTACGCGAACAATACCGGCCAGAATTTGCTGGAACAAGTGGCACAGGCAACGGGCGGAAAAAGCTTTTGGCAGGGAATGGGCAATCCGGTTTCGTTCCAGCCGTATTTCGAGGAACTGAGCCGCCGCTTCCGTAACCAGTACGAGCTTGCCTTTACGGGTCCACTGAATGGCAAGCCCGATGTGGACGAGATGAAACTCCAGCTGCACGCTCCGGGGACGGAGATCAATGCGCCACAGAAGGTGTTTATGGTTCCTGCGGGACAGAACTAGGCAGGTAGTTTGAGATTTGTGAATTCCCCGTGTCGAGGTCATCAAAGAAACGTGCGTAATGCGAGGTCGGAAGTATGCCCGCAGTGCAGAAGGAAAAGCACAAGGTAGATCGCATTGGCTGGCTGCGCGCTGCGGTATTGGGCGCAAACGACGGCATACTTTCGACAGCCAGCCTGGTGCTGGGCGTTGCCACTTCGCATGCGGCTCACAGCAGCATTTTGGTGGCTGGCGTTGCGGGTCTGGTGGCTGGGGCCATGTCGATGGCCGCTGGGGAATACGTCTCTGTCCACTCACAGGCAGACACCGAACGGGCCGATCTGGACCTTGAGCGCAAGGAACTGAAGACAGACAACAAGGGCGAGCACCGGGAGCTGGCTGCGATTTATGAGGCTCGCGGGCTTGATGCCAAGCTTGCGAAACAGGTGGCCGAGCAACTCATGGCCAAGGACGCGCTGGGCGCGCATGCTCGCGATGAACTCGGTCTCTCAAAGTCCATGAAAGCTCGGCCACTTCAGGCTGCATTGTCGTCGGCTGCGAGCTTCGCGGTGGGAGCATCCCTGCCCCTGCTGGTTACAGTGTTTGCCCCTGTTTCGATTCTGATCCTGCTTATTTTTGGAACAGCATTGGTATTCCTTGCTCTCCTTGGCGCCCTGGCTGCACGCACGGGCGGAGCAGGCGTGATGATGGGTGCTTTGCGCGTCACATTCTGGGGTGCGCTGGCCATGGGGGTCACCGCAGCGGTTGGAGCGTTGTTCGGAACAGTGGCGTAGCAGAGATTGATGCGCCGGAGAGGGTTGTTATGGTTCCGGGTGGGGCGGTGCGGGGTAGTGGGATGATTGTGTTTTGTGGTATCCCACCCTTGCCGCAAAGAACGCGTCAAGGATGGGGCACCCGGCATTTTTGGAGGATATCGCAGAAACAAATGCAGGTCCTTCGGCTCCGCTGAAAAGCGCTTCGCTNNTTCGCTCAGGATGACCGCCTCTTTAGCTGAGTGTTGTGAATTCGCTAGTCGGCGGCGGTGGCTTTCCTGGCGGCGGGTTTTGCATGGGGCTTGGCTTGCTGTGGCTTGGGGATGGCGTCCAGGTCGGCTTTGCCTTCGGCCAGTTGCATCAGGAAATCCTGGCTGGAGAAGGGCGCGGCGTCCTTGAGGATTTTGCTGGCGCGAATGTAGCTGCCATCGCCCTGCTGGAGGCGGGCTTTGACGGTGTCGGCAAGATAGGCGGGCAGAATCTCCTCGTGAATGCGGGCGCGGGCGGCGGGGTCGCGAACCGGGAAGACTACTTCGCAGCGCTCGAAGAGATTGCGGGGCATCCAGTCCGCGGAGCCGAGATAGATTTCGTCGTTGCCGCCGTTGTTGAAGTGGAAGATGCGGGAGTGCTCGAGGAAACGCCCGACGACTGAGCGGACGCGGATTCTTTCCGAGAGTCCCTTGACGCCGGGGCGGAGGATGGAAAGGCCGCGAATGATGAGGTCGATTTCGACGCCGGCCTGGGATGCCTGGTAGAGAGCCTCAATGACGGAGGGCTCGAGCAACGCGTTCATCTTGGCGATGATGTGAGCGGAGCGGCCGGCCTGTGCGTGTTCCTGCTCGCGGCGAATGAGGCGGAGAAAGCTCTCGGCCATGGTGAGAGGCGCAACCAGCAGCGGCGAGTAGTCGTCGATCTCGGCATGGGCGGTGAGGTAGTTAAAGACCATATGCACCCGTTCCGTGATCTGCGGGTCGCTGGTCAACAGGCTCAGGTCGGTATAAAAG
>PKXI01000281.1:8014-13232 GCA_003133425.1 Acidobacteriaceae bacterium | reverse complement strand
ATCGCGCGCCCAGCGGATGTTGGAGGCCTCGTCGAAGCGGGCCATGAGCTCGACTACGAGCGTGGCTTCTTTGGTGGCCGCGGCCTCGATAAGCGCCGCGAAGACTGGTGAATCCTGGCTGGTGCGATAAAGGGTCTGCTTCATGGTGACGACGGCAGGGTCTTCGGCGCCTTGCTGGATGAAGTCAACCACTGGGTCGTACGCGTCGTAGGGATGGTGGAGCAGAACGTCGTGCTGGCGAAGCTCGTCAAAGATACTTGTGGACTTGCGGCCGAGGACGAAAGGCCGGGGCGTGAAGGCAGGAAATTTAAGGTCGGGGCGGCGAACGTCTTCGTAGAAGAAGTGAAGGCGAGAAAGGTTGACGGGGCCCTCCCCGCGAAAAACCCGGTCCTCGTCCAATTCAAAATTCACGCGCAGCCGCTCGACGATCTCGGGATGGGCGTCGGTTTCAATTTCGAGGCGGACGGCGTCTCCCTTGCGGCGGTTGTGAAGCTCGACGCGAATGGTTTCAAGCAGCGAACGCGCTTCTTCTTCCTCGAAGTAGAGGTTGGAGTTGCGGGTGACGCGGAAGGACGCGTGGGCCAGGACCTCGTAACCGCGATACATGCCGGCCAGGTGCTGCGCGATCAGATCCTGGAGGAGCATGTAGTCGTGTTTGCCCTCATCGGCGGGCAAGCGGACGAAGCGCGGCAGGGCGCGGGGCACAGTCACCACCCCGAGCACCTGCGGGCCAGAGCTGCGGCGCTTGGCGCGGAGCAGCAGAGCAAGGCACAGAGCCTTGTTGAGGACGCGGGGAAAGGGATGGGCAGGGTCGATGGAGATGGGAGTGAGAAGCGGATCGACTTCGCGCTGGAAGTAGTCCTTGGCAAAGGCCTGGGCATCGTCGCTGAGTTCGTCCCAGTCGAGAAGGCGGACCCCCTGCTTGCGCAGTTCGGGGAGCAGGTGCTGGTTCCAGCACTGGTATTGGGCGGCGACAAAGGCGTGAATCTCGGCGGTGAGGGTAGCGAGGGATTCGTCGGGGCGTAGGCCGTCGTAGCCTTGTTCGCGGTAGCCGTCTTCAATGCGCTGCATGAGTCCGGCCTGGCGGATTTCAACGTACTCGTCGAGATTCGAGGCGGTGATGGCAAGGAATTTGACGCGTTCGAGCAGGGGGTTGGAGGGGTCTTCTGCTTCTTCGAGGACACGGCGATTGAACTGCATCCAGGAGTGGTCGCGTCCGTTGAAGAGCTTTTGTTTCTGTGTAGTTCTAGGCATGGTTTGGTATAAGCGCCGTGTTGGAAAGTCTATCGCGTTTTAGCGGGATTGGCACCTTAAGCTGCCAGTTTCAAGGAGAAAGTGCCATCAGGGAACCCTTACAGGGCGATGGCGGAGATTATGGTTAAAGGCCGGCAAAGAGCCCGGCCTGGGAATGGGGCGCTCAATCTGTAGTGCGCCTTCTGAGTTGCCGGGATCACGGGTAACAAAGTGACCGCCCTGGGCATTGCGCGGGGTCCACATTGACGCTCGGAGCCGGCGGGTTGAGGATAAAGATCTGGTCGACTTGCAGCAAGTCTCCAGAGAGGAGACCTTCCCATGTCCCAAAATTCAAATTCTTCCCAAGCCAGCTTGATTCCGCAGCCGCCAATTCCGGAGGGGGCGCAGGATTTTTCAAAGCGGGTACACGGGCTGCTGGACGGGCAGGCGAAAGACGCCGCGACGGTTGCCCAGGCACTGCAGGGCATGGAGGCAATGCTGGACGCGATTGCCGCCGGACTTTACAGCATGGCCTCGATGCTGGTGGGCGAAGGCGAAGACGGGGTGCGGCTGGTGGAGACGACGGTGGCTACGGCGGAGGTTTCCTCGTGCCAGGATGCGGCCGAGGCGCGAAAGAGCAGCCGCAGAGCGCTGGTCAAGGCGGCTTTGGAGTTGCTGCAGCAGCGCGAGCCTGGCTGCCTGGCGGCTCCGGAGGGAATTGAGCCGACCGGAAGCTGCATCGAGGACGACGACCTGGAGTCGGCGGGCGTATCACCGGACGAGCTGGAGCAGATGATTGCCGGGCCGGACCGGGATCGGGTGCGGGCGTGGCTGGGGAAGCTGCCGACGGACTTGCGGACCGTGTTTGTGTTGCGAGCGGTGGCGGGGTTTACGGCGGCTGAGACGGCGGGGTTACTGGCTGAGTATGGTGGGCCGCGGGCGGCTGGATGGAACGCGGATGGGGTGCGGGTGGTGTTTCGTCATGGGCTCTGTTCGTTGGCTTCGCAACTCATCCAGGCTTCGGCGGCGCGCGGGTAGGGACCCCAGGGATCAGGGGTCAGGGACTCGTCGGTTGAGGTTCGTGGTATCCCACCCTAGCGACAAAAACAAAGGCGTCGCGAGGATGGGGCACCCGACATTTGTGCTTAGGACGGGGTACCCGGCGTCACGGCGAGTTCGACGGCGGTTCGATACAATCCAAATTAGAACCTCGCTGCCCCTCTTGCGCATCCATTATGGGCAGCAATCTTTTGGGGCCTAAGCGTTTCGCTGTGAGTTGAATAACCTTGATTTCGTCAAAATCTTCGCTGAGGAATACGGTCTTTTCCTGTGCCTTCGCGGGCCTGCTGAGCCTTGCGTTTCCGGCTGTCGGGGCTCAGACGCCGCAGGCTCCCAATCAAACGGCGCCAACGGCGGCCAGCTTTCAGGGCAGCGTGCCGTCGGGCGAGGTATCCGCGCAGCCAGTCGGGTTGTCTCTCGACGATGCCATGCAGAGGGGCCTGAGAACGAACCTGGGCGTGATTTTGAGCGGGACCCAGACAACGGCGGCGCGCGGCCAGCGGCTCAGCGAACTGCAGGCGCTGTTGCCCGAGGTGGACTTTAAAGCGCAGGAAAGCCTGTTGCAGGTGGACCTGGCCGCGCAGGGGTTGCGAATACCGGGTTTTCCTACGATTATCGGGCCGTTTGGCTATACGGATTTGCGGGCAACCCTAAGCTGGTCGCTGGTGGACGTGGCTTCGCTGCGCAACTACATGGCTGCGAAGCACAACTTTGCTGCGGCGCAATTATCCGCGCAAGACGCTCGGGACCTGGTGGTGTTGACCGTGGGTAACGCCTACCTGCTTGCAGTGGCCGATGAGACGCAGGTGAGCAGCGTGGAAGCGCAGGTGGCGACAGCGAAGGTTTCGCTGGACCAGGCATCTGCCAATCACAGTGCGGGGACGGCGCCGCTGCTGGATGAGTTACGCGCCCGGGTGGATTATCAGACGCTGCAACAGCAGTTGATTGTCGCGCAGAATGCTTTGGAGAAGGACAAGCTGGCGCTGGCACGGACAATCGGATTGCCGCTGGCGCAAAGCTTTTCGCTGACCGACAAGGTTCCTTACGCGGCCTTCGATCAGATCGATGTGGATGCCGCGATTCGCGAAGCGCACGCCAACCGCAAGGATCTTGCTGCCATGCTGGAACAGACCAGGGCAGCCGAGGAGCAGCGCAAGGCAGCTACCGCAGACCGGCTGCCCACATTCAAGTTCAACGGCGACTACGGCGATATCGGGGTGAACGTGGCCCACTCACATGGCACCGGGGATGCAACGGGCACCTTGAGTGTCCCGTTGTTCAAGGAATTTGGTCTGCGCGGTGAGGCGCAGACGGCGCAGGCGCAACTGGACACGGCGCGAGCGCAGGCGAGCGATAAAAGCGCGCAGGTGGATGCGGATGTGCGCGATGCATTGCTGGACATTGCTGCCGCGCAGAAGCAGGTGGAAGTAGCGCGATCGAGCGTGGAGCTGGCCAGTGAAGCGCTGAAAGAGGCGCAGGAACGGTACGCCAACGGCGTCAGCGATAACCTGGGAGTAAGCCAGGCGCAACAATCGGTGGCGCAGGCCAACGATCAATATGTGGCCAGCCTTTACCGGCATAATATGGCCAAGCTCAGCCTGGCGCGGGCGCTTGGCGCGGGTGCGAGTTACAAGACCTATCTGGGAGGGAAGTGAACGTGGCGGACTCTAATCCAACACCGGCTCCGAACGAATCGATCACAGAGACTGAGATCGTGCAGCCGCAGTCACGGCGCAGGGGCATTCTAATTGTCGTGGTGGTGATAGTTGCGCTGGTTGCAGCCGGCATCTGGTGGCGCTCGACTTACAGTGAGGACACAGACGACGCGCAGGTGAACGGCCACTTGATTCAGGTAAGCTCGCGGATCGCCGGCCAGGTGCTCAAGGTGGATGTGCAGGAGAACCAGGTGGTGAAGGCGGGTGACACGATCGCCGAGCTGGACCCCAGCGACTACCAGGTTGCGGTGGAGAACGCTGAGGCGGCTCTGGCCAGCGCGGAAGCGAATGCTGCTGCGGCCGATGTGGCGGTGCCTATTGCCACGGCGAATACGGGGAGCAATCTGACCTCGGCAGGCGCGGATGTGAGCGGGACGCAGGCCGGAGTGGCGCAGGCTGAGAAGCAACTGGAATCGGCCAAGGCTCGCGTGGCGCAGGCCCAGGCCAACAGCACTAAGGCCCAGGCCGATCTGGAGCGCTATAAGCCGCTGGTGGAGAAGGACGTCATCAGCAAGCAGCAGTGGGATGCGGCTGTGGCCGCAGCGGACGCTGCCAAGGCCGCACTGGCTGACGCAAGCGCCGGCCAGCAGGCTGCAGCGGACGGCATACGAGTAGCGCACGAGCGGGAAGCGCAGGCGCAGGCAGGGCTGAAGTATGCGCAGACCGGGCCGCAGCAAGTGGCCGCGCAGAGCGCGCGGGCAAAGCAGGCTCTGGCCCAGGTAAAGCAGGCGCAGGCGCAACTGGACCAGGCGAAACTGAACTTGAGTTATACCAGGATTGTGGCCCCGGCGGCGGGAATCATCACCCGCAAGAGCATGGAGATTAACCAGAATGTTTCGACGGGACAGAATCTGCTGACGCTGGTTTCGCTCGAAGACCTTTGGGTGACGGCAAACTTCAAGGAGACGCAACTGCGGCACATGAGCGCCGGGCAGGCGGTGGAAATTGCCGTGGACGCGACGGGCAAGACCTATCACGGCAAGGTGACTCAGGTCGGTGGTGCGACTGGGTCGGTGCTGAGCCTGTTTCCGCCGGAGAACGCGACCGGCAACTACGTGAAGGTAGTGCAGCGGGTTCCGGTGCGCGTGGACTTTACCGATCTGGCGAAAGAAGACCCGGATCACCAACTGCGGCCGGGCTTGTCGGTTGAGCCAAACGTGAGAGTAAAGGATTAAGTGGCAGCTTCCGACTGCTACAGCATTTTCGAGTTG
>PKXI01000281.1:0-7958 GCA_003133425.1 Acidobacteriaceae bacterium | reverse complement strand
ATCCTTATTACGCAATCACGCGGTCATGGTCCTAATTTCGAATTCCTAGTTGTGAATCGTCGACATGTACCAGAGGCGGACGCTGTCGTCGGCGCTGCCAGAAGCAACGATGCTGCCGTCCTGATTGAACGCGACGGCGTTGATGGCGGCGGATTGGCCTTGCAGCGTGCTGAAGGCCGCGAGTGCGCCGTTGACATGCCACAGCTTCACGGTGGAGTCGTCGCTGCCCGATGCGAGCGTGCTGCCGTTGGGCGAGAAGGCTACCGAGTGAACCGGGCCTGTATGCCCGGTGAGCGTGCGAGTGATTCTTCCGGTTCTGGTATCCCAGAGAATGATGGTCGCATCATCGCTGCCCGATGCGAGTGTGCGGCCGTCGGGCGAAAAAGTCACGGAATTGACGGCGCGGGCGTGGCCCTGCAAAGTGCGTAAGAGTTTTCCGGAGGACGCGTCCCATAGCTTGATGGTCGCGTCTGCGCTGCCGGAGGCAAGGATACTGCCATCCGCCGAGAAGGCTACCGAATTAACATCCGCCCCGTGGCCGGCCAGAATGCGGAATACTTCTTCGGCGGGCAGATTCCACAGCCGAACGGTTTTGTCGCTGCTGCCCGAGGCCAGCATGCGGCCATTCGGCGAGAAGGCCACGCAGTTGACCCTCGCGGTGTGGCCAACGAAGGTGTCCAGAACCTGTCCGCTGGCCACGTCCCATTGCTTCACATCCCTATCCCACTCCGCAGTTGCCAGAATGTTGCCATGAGGGCTGAAGGCAAGAGCACTCACGTGGTCCGGCACCGCATTCAAGGCCTTGCCGGTATTCACATCCCAGAATTGGATGGTGTTGTCGTGGCTAGCCGATGCGAGGGTTTGTCCGTTGGCGCTGAAGGCGATGGAAAGAATCGGCTGAGACTGGCTCTGCAGGCTGACGAATTTTACTTTGGGCCCTCGGAAGCGGAGCGCGGAGTATCCCAGCCCGGCCAGGATCACGAACGCGAGCACCCATACCCACCCGGACAAGCCTGTCGTGAGTTTGCCAATGGGATCGGTGTTGGCGGCGGAAATATGCTGGCGCGATGCGTCTCTGTTGCGATTCTCGACGGGCGTGGGGCTCGGGGCTATGGGCGGGATAACGACCGCACTCGGAAGGTCAATGGGAGCAGGAACGATCGACGCGTACTCAGGAATCTGAGCGGATGCGTGCAGGGGAACCTCAGCTGCGCGAATCACCGCTGCATTCGGATCTGCGGCAACAGGGATGGATGGGTCGTAGACGATGGCATCCAACAAAGCAAGCAACGCCGGCACGCCTTGCGGGCGGTCTCTGCGGTCCTTTGCAAGGAGCCGAAGCACGAGCGCGTCCAGGCCCTTCCATTTTGCCAATTCAGGCCGGAGAGAACTGGGTGCGCGCGGCGGAGTGTTCATGTGCTTCTGCGCCCACTCGTGGTAACTTTCCGCTTCGAAGACTTGCTGGCCGGTGAGCATATCGAAGAGCAGACCACCGAGTGCGTATAGATCGGTTCGGCCATCGAGGTCGGCGGCACGACTACCGTTCCACTGCTCGGGAGCGGCAAAGGCCATGGTCAGCAGCATGTTTCCGGTGCGCGTGTGGTGGCCGCTATCCTTGGTGGCCACAATGCCGAAGTCGGCGATTTTTGGAATCCAGTGTGTGCCATCGCGGGCCATCAGAATGTTGTCGGGCTTGATATCGCGATGGACCATGCCCTTGGCGTGTGCTGCGCCCAGGCCTTCAGCAATGCCGCGGGTTATCTCCAGCGCCAACGCCACATCGAAGGGCCGGGGCGCGGCCTTGAGGAATGTCCTCAGATTGGGCCCGTTCACGTATTCCATTGAGAAAAACAGTGAGCCGTCTTCGGCGCGTTCCGGATCGCCACAGTCGACAACATGGCGGTTGCGGATCTTGCGGAGGGTGCGTACTTCGCGAAGAAAGCGCCGCGTGAATTCTTCGTCTTCGCTCAGATCCTGGGAAAGAAACTTGAGGGCGCGCGGCTCGTTCATAAGGGTGTGCTGTGCGAGGTAGACCGCGCCCATGCCGCCCTTGCCGAGCTTTTCAATGATCCGGTAGTTGCCACGAATGAGCATGCCAGGGCGCAGATCGCGAATCTCACTGAGCAGGCCGCCGTGGATTGGGCATTGGGTGAGGCTGTCGGGATAACCGGACTCGCACTGCGGGCAGATCTTCATTTCATCGCACAGCTTCGATCGAGGGAGTTTGCGTCTGATGCGCAATCGGTAACTGAATTGTTACAGCCGGAGTTGGAGGTGCGCAACGAAGCGCCCGTTGACGCATTTGCCGGCGGCGGCGATAGATTGTGGCGCGGGTGCGGCGTCCAAAGCGTAGAAAACAATTTAGAGTGGATGGAGCACAGCCATGAAAGATTCCATCTACGTCTCGAAAGAGAACTACCTGAAGGCCATTCTTGAGGCCGAGGCCGAGGGGCATCAGGTCATTCCGGCCATGCTGGCGCACTGGCTTGAAGTGTCGGCGCCGGCGGTCACCATGGCGCTGAAGCGGCTCAAGCGGGACGGGTTTGTTGAAGTGGGCGAAGACGGCATTGTGCGTCTCACCGCAACAGGGCGGGAGACAGCTTATCGCACCGCGCTGAGGCATCATCTCATCGAGCGTATGCTGAGCGAGATTTTCGGGATGGAGTGGCACGAAATTCACGAAGAGGCGGAGCGGCTGGAGCATGCGGTTTCGCCGGCCTTCGAGACCAAGCTCAGAGAAAAACTGGGCGAGGGTGGGGCCTGCCCGCACGGAAATGCGGTGCTTCCGGAGAACCCCATAGAGCGAAAACGGCGGGGTGAGGTGCCGCTTTCAGAGGCGGCGGAGGGCAAACGCTACACCGTGAGCAGCCTGCAGGAGCGCGATCCCAAGCTGCTGCTGTTTCTTCATCAGGCGGGAGTCGGGCCGGGCAAGAACCTGAAAGTCATGAGTCAGAATTATGACCAAACCGTTTTAATTGAGCTATCTACAGGGAACTGCATCCTGGGGAGACCGGCGGCAGAAGCGGTATGGCTGCGGCCGGAAAATTGATTGTAATTAAATATAAGAAAATTTATTAACCATAATTAACAAGTCGTGGCATACTTGGGTTGAGGAGCTCTGCCGGCTCTTCCACTTCACCCATGTCCGCAGAATCTAGAATCCTCGCCGAGCCCGTTGAGCCCTCTTTGCCGGAGGTGCATGCGAGCGTGCGCATCTCTCGCTCGCCGATTTTCTGGCGGCGGTTGCTGGGATTTCTGGGGCCGGGATTTCTGATCTCTGTGGGGTACATGGACCCAGGCAACTGGGCCACCGACATCGCGGGCGGCTCGCGCTTCGGGTACACGCTGCTGTTTGTCATCATGGCGTCGAACCTGATCGCTGTTCTGTTGCAGAGCCTCAGCCTGAAACTGGGCGTGGCCACGGATCGGGACCTGGCGCAGCTTTGCCACGAGGCCTTTGGGCGCAGGGTGAGCTTTGTGCTCTGGTTGGGCGCGGAGATTGCGATTGCGGCCTGCGACCTGGCGGAAGTGATCGGCTCGGCGATTGCGCTGAACCTGCTGTTTCATATTCCGCTGCTTTACGGCGTGCTGATCACCGGGCTGGATGTGCTGCTGATTCTGCTCTTGCAGCGCTGGGGGTTCCGTTATGTTGAGGCGCTGGTGATCGCGCTGATCGGGACCATCATTGCGATGTTCGGCGTGCAGATGTTTCTGTCGCGCCCGGATTACTGGCCGGTGCTGCACTTTCTGTTCATTCCCTCGGCCTCGATCGTCACCAACCCCGACATGCTGTACATCGCGATTGGAATGCTGGGCGCGACGGTGATGCCGCACAATCTTTATCTGCACTCCTCGATTGTGCAGAGTCGGAAGTACAAGCGGACGCCGGAGGGCAAGCGCGAAGCCATCTTCATGGCCAACCTGGACTCGGGGCTGGCGCTGACAGTGGCGCTGTTTGTGAATGCGGCAATTCTGATTGTTGCGGCGGCGGTGTTTTTTCGCAGCGGGCACTTTGAGGTTGCGGCCATTCAGGACGCTTACAAGCTGCTGAGCCCGCTGCTGGGCGCGGCGAGCGCAAGCACGCTTTTTGCCGTGGCGCTGCTGGCAAGCGGGCAGAACTCCTCGATTACCGGTACGCTGGCCGGGCAGGTGGTGATGGAGGGATTCATCCACCTGAAGGTGTCGCCGTGGATGCGGCGTTTGATTACCAGAACGCTGGCGATTATCCCCACCATCATCGTCGTCGCCATTAACGGCGAACAGGGGACGGAGAAACTGCTGATCCTGAGCCAGGTGATTCTGTCACTGCAGTTAAGTTTTGCGGTGGTGCCGCTGGTGATGTTTACCGGAAGCCGCCGCCGCATGGGCGAATTTGTGAACGGGCGCTGGCTGCAAGGGCTGGCGTGGTTTGTGGCGGCTCTGATCGCCGGGCTGAATGTGTGGCTGCTGATTGAAACTGCGATGGGCCGCTGAAGCAATTACTTCACATTCCGAAAAACCAGGTTGCTGCATCCGCTAATATTGAGGCGATGCAAGTTCTATCCGCAGCCGAGATGCAGGCCTGTGACCGCGCAACGACAGAGCGGTACGGAGTGGCGTCGCTCGATTTGATGCGCGCTGCTGCTGCTGCCGCTGCAGCATTTGCGCGGAAGCAGTTCCCCCAGGCGCGCCGCGTGACGGTGCTGTGCGGCCGGGGCAACAACGGCGGCGATGGAATGATGGTCGCGTGGCTGCTGGCCGATGCCGGGCTTGCGGTGACGACACTGCTGCTGGGCGAGCCCGAAGGCTTGAAGGGCGACGCGCTGGAGGCCTGGCTGGAACTGAGCAATCATCCGCAGGGGCCGCCGCGCGGGCAGATTCACGTTGTGAAGGCGGCGGAGGATTTGGCGCGGCTCAAGGGGGTTCTCGATACCGATCTGATTGTGGATGCAGTGGTGGGGACTGGGTTCAAGCCGCCGCTGAAGGGGCTGGCGCTGACGGCGCTGAAGTGGATGAAGAGCAGCACAGCTCCAGTTCTTGCGATTGACTTGCCTTCCGGCTGGGCAGCCGATGCTACCAGCGCCATGGTGGACGCGCCCGTGTTCCACCCCGCGGACAAAAGCCCGTCCGCGGGGACCCCGGTTTTACCAGCGGATGCCGTGATTACATTTACTGCGCCCAAGCCGGCGCATGTGTTTGGCCAGTTGACCAGGGCGTGGGACCAGCCGATGGTGGTGGCTCCGATTGGCTCACCGGAGGCTGCAATTGTTTCCGCGCTGAAGCTGAGCTGGGCGGGGTCGTCCATGGCGCTGGTGCAGACCGCTCGTCCGGCCTCGGCAAACAAAGGCCTGTTCGGCCACGTGCTCGTTGTCGGCGGAACTTTTGGTTCGGCCGGCGGCAAGGCCGGCGCGCCATCAATGACTGCACTGGGGGCGTTGCGCGTCGGGGCTGGGCTGGTGACGGCTGCGGTTCCGGCTCCGGCGCTGGCGGTAGTGTCCGCGATTGCGCCGGAGCTGATGACGTGGCCGCTGGAAGCAAACGCAGCGGGCTCCATCTCCGACGTGAATCTTGCGCCGGACCGGGTTGAGGCGTTGATGGCGGGCAAAACAGTGCTGGCGATCGGGCCGGGACTGGGGCAGTCGCCGGAGACCGTGAAGTTTACGACCGGATTGCTGGCGGCGACGAAGATTCCGGCGGTGATTGACGCGGACGCCTTGAATATTCTGGCGGCGAAGCCGGTGTTGCTGGCCAAGCTGGCCAAGGGGCGGACGCTGGTATTGACGCCGCATCCCGGCGAGATGGCGCGACTGACTGGGCTGACGGTGGCGGAGGTACAGGCCAGGCGGCTGGAGACGGCGCGTGCGTTTGCCGAGCGGCTGGGCGTGACATTGGTGCTGAAAGGGGCGCGGACGCTGATTGCGCATCCAAATGGAGAGGTCGCTGTGAATACGACGGGCAATCCAGCGATGGCCAAGGGTGGCAGCGGCGACCTGTTGACGGGGCTGATTGCGGGGCTGCTGGCGCAGTATCCGGGTGATGTGGCGCAGGCCGTTGAGGCAGCGGTTTATCTGCATGGGCTGGCCGCGGACATGGCTGTCCGCGAGTCCGATGAGCACACGCTGCTGGCCACCGACAGCCTGCAATTTTTATCCCGGGCCTTTCGGAATGGGACTTCGCACTTTCAAAATGGTGGTGGAAACGGATATGTTTGGTTACAGGGGCTGCCAGTGGATGGGTTACCGGCGGCGGCCTCACCCGAGGGGTCAGAATGAGCAACGTCGTCGTACCTGCAGAAGGCAGAATTCACGAGTTCATGACGCAGAGCGGCGCTGACACGATTGAGGTGGGGCGCAAACTGGCGCGCCTGCTGAAGCCGCCGCAACTGCTGCTGCTGCGCGGCGACCTGGGCACGGGCAAGACCACGCTCGTGAAAGGCATTGCCGAGGCCCTTGACGCGGCTGAAGCGGATGAGGTGACCAGCCCGACGTTTACCCTTCTGCACGAGTACGACGGTACCCAGAACGGCAAGCCGGTGAAGCTCTATCACCTGGACGTGTATCGCCTGGAAGGCGAGCGTCAACTGGAGACGCTCGGCCTCGACGAGTTGCTGACGCCGGATGCACTGGTGCTGGTGGAGTGGGGCGACAAGTTCAAGAGTATTCGCAAACGGGCTACGGGTGAGATTGCGATTACTTCGGCGGGCGGCGACGCGCGGAAGATTACCGTGACTCTGAAGGAATAAGGAAGTTCGCGGAGTCAGCCGTGCTGCGCACGTGTCTGCGCAGTGATTGGTCCTGCCTCATTCAATCAAAGGTCCCATGAATCGAATTCCAATTAGAGAAGTGCAGGAGACGCTGGCCGGCGTCCTCCTCAAGCTTGGTATGTCCGCAAAGCGGGCGCAGATTTGCGCGCGGCTTTTTGCGGAGACCACGCGCGACGGCGTGTATACGCACGGGATCAACCGGTTTCCACGTTTTGTGCGCACGATTCAAAACGGCAGCGTGGACGTGAAGGCGGAGGCGCGGCGCGTTTCCGGGTTCGGCGCGCTGGAGCGTTGGGACGGGTTGCGAGGGCCGGGAAATCTGAACGCGCTCACGGCGATGGAACGTGCGATCGGGTTGAGCCGCGAACACGGAATTGGATGCGTTGCGCTGGGCAACACCAACCACTGGATGCGCGCTGGCACCTACGGATGGCAGGCGGCCGAGGCGGGCATGATCGGCATCTGCTGGACAAACACGATGCCGAATCTGCCGCCGTGGGGCGGAGTGGAGCCGGTAATCGGCAACAACCCTCTGGTCTTTGCAGTTCCGCGGGCGGCCGGGCACGTCGTTCTGGATATGGCCATGTCGCAGTTTTCGTATGGGACGCTCGAAAGCTACCGCAAGAAGGGCGAGATGCTGCCGGTGGATGGTGGCTTCGACGAGGCGGGCAACCTGACGCGCGATCCTGGAGCTATCGAGAAGTCGTGGCGGCCGCTGCCGGTGGGTTACTGGAAGGGCTCGGGGCTCTCCGTGGTGCTGGACATGATCGCGGCCATGATGACGCTGGGCAAGGCGACGCATGAGCTTTCCCGCGATCCGCTGTTTGAAGCCGGAATCTCGCAGATGTTTCTGGCCATCAATCCTGCAGCATTCGGGCCCGCGCCGCGTGCCGCGGAGATTGCCGACGAGATTGTGGCTTCGCTGCACGTCTCGAAACCCGCGAAAGAAGGCGGCAAAGTGCGCTATCCCGGCGAGCAGACGCTGCGCGTACGCGCCGAGAACGAGAAGCTCGGGCTGCCGGTTGAGCCGGCGGTCTGGGAGCAGATCCTGGCTATGTGACGAGTTATACCTGCTCCGCATGAGTTAGCGGAGTTATAGCATTTTCGGAATTGGTGTAGACCGAAGGCACTACGCTAAGTGTAATACTGTTCACTTAATAATCCTGATGGCTTTGCAGATGTCGATCTTGGGCCGGGGCTTGACGTGGCGCGGGCG
>PKXI01000373.1 GCA_003133425.1 Acidobacteriaceae bacterium | reverse complement strand
TGAATTCGCCACCAGTGTCAACATTGCAGTCACCCGGGCGCCGCAAAGGGCCATCAAAGTGAAGGCTTTTGGTCGAGGTCAGGATGCGGCATCGTTGCTTGAAGATGCTGATTTCGTTGGGATTACTTATCTCCCTCTACGGGACTTGCGCGGGGCTGTGTCCATTGCCACCGATTCATGCGCAGCAGGAGCCCTTGAAGAACACAGACTCCCCGGTGCGGCCTACGGACGAGTTGAAGGAAGGAAGCAGGAATTATCCGGAATTGGTCGACATCACTGCTGCCACGGGGATTGAGTTTGAGCATCTCTCCAGCTCCGACCAGAGATACATTGTCGAGTCGATGTGCGGAGGCGTGGCTCTTATCGACTACGACGGTGACGGATGGCCGGACATTTATTTCACCAATGCGCCCAATGTGAAGATGGCGCTCCAGGGCAAGAAGGCGCGCAGCGCGCTCTACCGTAACAACCACGATGGAACGTTTACCGATGTAACTGAAAAGGCTGGGGTGGGTTATCCGTGTTGGGCGATGGGCGCCGCAGTGGGCGACTACAACAATGATGGGTTGCCGGACTTGCTGGTTACCTGCTTTGGCGGAGTTGTGCTCTATCGGAATAACGGGGACGGCACCTTTACCGATGTGACCAAAAGCGCCGGACTGAGTGGCGATACGGCATGGGCGACAGGCGCAGCATTTGGCGACTACGACGGCGACGGCTGGGTGGACTTATTTGTTTCGCATTACGTGGATTTTCATTTGGATGACGTTCCAGCGTTCGGCTCAAGTGACACCTGCCGATACATCGGCATCGACGTGCAGTGCGGACCCCGCGGTCTGAAAGGAGCGCCCGACAATCTGTATCACAACAACAAAGACGGAACATTCACCGACGTTTCAAAGCGAGCCGGTGTATCGGACCCGGAGCATCGATATGGTCTGACAGCGATCTGGTCGGACTTCGCCAACAACGGAAAGCTGGATCTGTTCGTAGCGAACGACAGCCAGGGAAATTATCTATACGAGGGTGACGGCACGGGCAAGTTTCAGGATGCGAGCAACAGATCGGGACTGGCCTTCAACGAGAGCGGAATGGAGCAGGCCAACATGGGAGTCGCAATGGGCGATTACCTGCATAAAGGCCGCATGTCTCTCTTGATCTCCCATTTTGACAACGAATACGCGACCTTATTTCGCAATGACGGAGACTTGAAATTTACCGACATGTCCGGACCCACGGGAGTTGCCAAGGCGACCGCCGGGTACGTTGGATGGGGAGATGCGTTTGTGGACTTTGCCAACAGCGGCTGGCAGGATGCAATCATCGCCAACGGACATGTCTACCCGCAGGTCGACAGCGTTCTGTCCGGTCCCAAGTACCGGGAGCCAATCGTACTGCTGCTTAGCAAGCGGGATGGAAACTTCAAGGACATCAGCAAGGATGCCGGTCCGGCGATCCAGACTCCACAAGTCGGCCGCGGACTGGCAATCGGCGATCTCTTCAACGACGGCAGACTTGAAGTAGTGGTAGAGAACCTGGTAGGCCGTCCGATGATTCTGCGACCCGAGGGCGGCCCGCGCAATCATTGGATCAGCTTTCAACTGCAGGGAGTGAAAAGCAACCGCCTGGCATTGAATGCGCGGGTGCGGGCCACGGCTGGCGGCCTGGTGCAACTTGGCGAGGTGACCAGCGGTGGCAGCTACCTCTCACAAAATGATCTTCGCATTCACTTCGGGTTGGGCGAGCATGAAAGCCTGGATAAGGCGGAGGTTCTTTGGCCTGACGGGAAGGTGGAGGTTCTTGCCAACCTGGCGGCCGACAAGTTCTATTTGGTGCGCGAGGGCGCGGGGGTCGTTTCTTCCCATCCCTCTGGACCCAATGGCGGCGTCAAGCCCTGAAAGTTGAACGCAGTGGTTGAAACTCTTCCCTTCAAGGCACTCTTTGCTACCCACAGCAGGAGTCTTATGCCAGCCGTCGAACCTACGCACGATGGCGCCTCACGCGCGCTGTTGCTTCGATATGGAATAATCTGCCGGTGAACCCCGCTGCAGTAACTGCTCATGACTGGTACCTGCTGGCCTGCGTGGCCGGCACGGTGCTGCTGCTTTTGTTGCTGGTAGCAAAGCTCAAACTCCACGCGGCGCTAGGGTTGTCGATCGCGGCGATGGGGCTGGGCATTGCGGCGGGAATGCCGCTGAAACAGGTCCCCCTGTCGTTTACCGCGGGCGTGGGGAACATGATGGGGCACATCGCGATCATCCTGGGGATGGGGTCGATTCTGGGGCAACTGCTGGCCTCGTCCGGCGGAGCGGCTTCATTGAGCAGGACATTGGTAGAAGGATGCGGCCCGAAGGGACTGCCGTGGGCGCTCCTGGGACTGAGCCTGCTGGTGGGCATGCCAGTGTTTTTCGAAGTAGGGCTGGTGCTGTTATTCCCGATTGTTGTTGAGGCGGCTCGGCGCAGCGGGCGGCCGCCAGTTCTTGTGGGGTTGCCGGTCCTGGCGGGGCTCTCGATTACGCATGGTCTGATTCCGCCGCATCCGTCGGCGCTGCTGGCGGCTACGATGTTTCACGCCGACCTGGGGCGAGTAATTTTGTGGGGGATGCTGGTAGGAGCGCCGGCAGCAGCGCTGGCCGGGCCGGTTGTGGGTTGGGTGCTCATTCCCCGCTGGGAGCGGCGCCAGGCAAAGTTGGCGGCGGCAGGAAAGGCCGAGCACGTGCCGGCAATGGAGCTTGCGCCAGAGAAGCCGGATGCCCGGATCGCGGCGGTTCCGGCGGCGGGTGCGGTGCGCGCGCTGGTGGCAATCCTTCTGCCGATTGCCCTGATCTTTGTAGGCAGCTGGGCCGACGCCGTCACCGCGCCGGGAGGGCTTCCCAACCAGATCATGCATATGCTGGGCTATCCGGATGTCGCCCTGCTGATTGCCGTGCTGGTGGCGCTGGTCACCTTGGGAAGCCGGATTCCGCGGGAGGCGCATCACGGGCCGGACATGCTGCGGAAGTTGACGGCGGACTCGTTTGTGCCGATTGCCGGGGTGCTGGTAATTCTGTCGGCAGCCGGCGGGCTTAGCGGGGTTCTGCGGGACTCGGGTGCGGCGCAGGCGACTGTAGGGCTGGCGCTGGGAGCGCACATGCCGCCGCTGGTGCTGGCCTGGGCGCTTGCTGCGCTTGTTCGAGTGTGCATGGGCTCATCGACTGTTGCCATGGCGGTGGCCTCCGGGGTCCTGGCGCCAGTGGCCGGACAGATGGGAGTGCGGCCGGAGATGCTCGTGCTGGCCACCGGATGCGGGTCGCTGCTGCTCTCGCACGTGAACGACTCAGGGTTCTGGCTGGTGGGAGCATTGTTCAAGCTGGACGTAAAGGGAACGCTGGCTACCTGGTCGGTGGTCGAGACGGTACTTTCGGTGAGCGGGTTGGGGATTACGCTGCTGCTGGCTGCGGTGCTGCATTAAGACGGCATGCAACTGACAGCTCACGCTTGACGGTTGCCTCAAGGTGGTCGGAAGCACTGGACAGTTGAGGTTCATCCTGTTCCGCCCTTGAAACGGTGACGCTGCGTCCAAAATGGGGCACTGACTATTCCTGCTCAAGAATGAATGGCCACGCGGCTCTGTTCCTTTTCATTGAGTAGGCTTTGCAGGGGTTGTGGTTGTTGTTGCTGGAGGCTTGGTCGACGGCTTGGCGGCCGGCTTGGTAGTTTTCTTTGTCGTCCGATGCGGAACTGGCGGCACACATGGGAGCGCTTCTGGGGTGGGCACTATAGGGCGTTGGGCTGCCTGCACCTGGATCGCGCCGCGCAGATCGACTACCTGTTTCTCCAGCGCATCGGCAGACCCTTGTATGCGTTCTCCAAGTGCCATGCGCGCATTTCCCAGGCTGACCAGGGCCTGCTGGAGCTGCGCAGCCTGGTCGTCGGGCGCTGAAACCCGCGCTGCCTCAACCACGCGCAAGAGTACATCGTAAAGTGCATTGACATGGCGGGACAAGGGCAGCACTTTGCTCAGGGTTTCCGGTGCAGTGTCAGCGTCATGAAGCAGCAGCGGCAGATTCGTCTGAAGATCGTGCTGGATTTCGCTGATGTTCTGATTAGCTTCGTCGCGGATATTGCCTTTCTTCCATTTTTCCATCCGTAGCGCATCGAGGGTCCGATGCACTGTATCGAGCGAAGGCTGGATCAGGCCGGATACAGGCACCGGCGCTCCATCGGCAGGCGCCTGTGCCGCCCCTGTAACGGATGGGGAAGAGAAGATCGCCAGGATGAAAACTGCAAGGGGAATGCGCATTGGTTGTGCCTTTCTTCCGTCTGAGGCCGATCAGAGCGGAACCAGAGTAGCTGTGTCCTGTTGGGTCTCATGCTTGGTCGCCGCTCCCTGGCGGTCGCGTCGACTTGAATGCTGCGGTTTCGAGATACATCGACTCTGGTTCCGCTGTAGTCGCGGGTTAATTATTGGCTCGGGAGCCCTCGTAAGCCCGGAATGATTCTCCACTCTGAATGTTGGATTCGTTTGCCGGGAAAATGGATGGGTTATAACGCACCCATTTGTTTTTTCCGGATTGATTCTGCTGAGTTTGTGCCGGGATCACGACCCTGATTTTCAAGCGCAACCGGAGCTCCCATACCTGAAAGGTAGAAGATCGGTTCACATTGCCCCATGAACGTGGGAAAAGCGATGGCCGAGCTATGCTGGATAGGCTCCAGTTATGTAGCCCTGCAGCTCCTGAATGGCTTGCGCCTGGCCGGAGATGACCCATTTCACCAGGTCGCCGATGGAGACCAGCCCCACGACAGTTTCGCCCTCAAGGACAGGGAGATGACGGAAGTGGCCCTGGGTCATCATGGTCATGCACTCATCCACAGTATGCTGCGGGCTGACGGATACGACGGGACTTGTCATGATCTCGCGGACAAGGGTGTCCCGGGAGTGGTGGCCCACGAGGATTCCCTTGCGGGCAAAGTCGCGTTCAGAGAAGATGCCGACCAGCCGTTGGTTGGAGAGGACGAGCAAGGCACCGATGTCGTATTCGGCCATCATCTCGATAGCTTCGTAAACTGATTGCTCGGGCGCGATCGCCAGGATCTTCGATTGGCCCTTGCCCTTCAGCACCAATCCAATCGTGTCTGTAATCTTCATTGGACCTCCTGGAATACTTCTTCAATTCATTCCGGTCGGCGTGTGCCGCCGTGGCGCAACAGTAAATCCCGGTTTGGCAATGAGTCAATATTGCCGGATTCTGCGAGAACAGTCCAGATGTGGGCGTGGACGTGTGGAGTCGGGCAGGCCGGTGTGGCGGCGGGCTGCCCCCAGTGAGTGTGCTTTCAGGACGCTGTGGTGCGCCACTTCTTAACCTGGATGGGTTTTTGACCGGCCAGTTTTGGAATGAAAATGTCCTGCCACTTGAGGCCGCATTCCTTGACCATCTGGATGGGATATTCGAGCCGGCCCAACTCCGCCTCGGCGTTGTTGGTGCCGAAGGAGAACTTGGCGCCAGAGGCTTTCGCGGCCTTGATAAACGCTGGGCTGGGGATCTTGTAGCGGTTGTTGATCTCGATGGCGACGTCATTCTCGATGGCGGCATCGATGACCACCTTCATGCGCTCGGGCGTCCAGAGGGCATCGTAGTTTGCGGCGATCTGCTTTGGCAGGAAGGTGGGGTTGACATAAATGTCGATCGGCTCATGCATGACGCCAAGAATGCGGTTGACGTACATGTCCATGAAAGCCTGGGGGTCGGAGATGTTGGGGGTCTCCTCGGGAAGCCAGATGCGCACGCGGCGACCCTGGTCATCGCGGAAGGTCATTGCGTCGGTGAAGCAGTAGTCGAAGCGGGCGACGGAGTCGGGCGAAGTGAGTGTCATCCATTCGCGGCCCTCGCCCTGCAGGGCCACGTAGCAGGGCTGTCCCTTCATGGTCTCGAGATAGTCGTGGACACTGTCGTCGCTGTGTACCGGGAAACCGATACCGCAGTTGATGGCGATGCCGTAAAAGATCCCGAGGCGGCGGGAGTTGGCCAGAGCCTGATCGATAGTGAGCCCGCCTTTGAGGTGGACGTGATAGTCGACCACCGGGTAGTTCTCTTCGCCGAGGAGCATGGTCTCGCGGTAGAGCTCGTCGACCTGGGGCTGTTCGGCGGAGGAGGTCGCGAGAATGTCCGGGAGTGGGCGGACGCGGATGTTCTTGAAGTACGTGGTGCTGCCGGGGTCGTGGCCTTGCAGAGCGAAGGTGCCGTGGTTAAGGACACGCTGGAACTTCGGGTCGGCCCGGAAGGGCGGATCGGGCTCGACGTAGTCGACAACCAGCATGTTGTTGACGCGGATCTGGACCTGCTTGCCGCGCACCAGAATGTTCATGGTGAACCACTGGTTGTCATTGACGAGCTGCTTGTAAACATTGCGGACGGCGTAGAGCGAGCCGGTCTTTTTGTTCTCTCTGTAGCCGTTTGCGCCTCCGGCAGTGTTGGCGACCTGCACTTCGAATCCGGCGGCGGGAAAGCCGGTGGCTTGAAATGCGGTGTGGAAGTAGATGCCGGAGTTGGCGCCGGGGCGGGTCATCACATCGGCGCTGAACTCGAAGTTCCTGAAATCGGCGCCGTGAGAAGGACCCGTGTAAAAGAGATGCGAGCGGCTGCCGTGAACCTGAATTTGACCGTCGACGACGCTGAAGGTGTCTTCATGCTCGCTGGCCTTCCAACCGTTGAGCGACTTGCCATCGAATAGAGGGAGCCAGGGAACGGAGCTGTCTTGCGCGAAGGCGCGGGCACCGGCAGGTGCGGCAAGAAGCAGGGCAAGGACGTCGCGGCGCGTGAGTGCAGACATGAAGCCTCCAGAGCTGGATTGGAACTGAAGGAGCGAGTATACGCCGGTCGGCGATCAGGAGGCAGTGAACAGTGAACAGGGAACAGGGACAATGGACCACGCGGGAACGTAGTGGTTCGCTGCGCGTGATTTACGGTGAATTTTCCGGAACACTGACCACTGTTCACTGACCACTGTTCACTGTTCACTGTCCATTGTTCAATACTGCGTGCTGCGCGGCGAAGATCTCCTGGAGACCCGCTTCGGCCATATCGATCAACTGATTCAACTGGCTGCGGGAAAAGCTGCCCTTTTCCGCCGTTGCCTGGGTCTCGATGAGGCCGCCATCGGCGGTCATCACGACGTTCATGTCTACATCGGCTGCCGAATCCTCCTCGTAGCAGAGGTCGAGCAGCGGCGTGCCGTCCACAATGCCCACCGACGTGGCGGCAACCAGTTGCTTCAGCGGGGACTGCTTCAGCGTTCCCGCCGCGACCAGGGCATTGAGAGCTAGCGCGAGAGCGACTGCGGCGCCGGTGATGGCGGCGGTGCGCGTGCCTCCGTCGGCCTGGATGACATCGCAGTCGAGGATGATTGTGCGCTCGCCGAGGGCGCGCATGTCGACGACCGAGCGCAGGCTGCGGCCGATGAGGCGCTGAATCTCGTGCGTCCGTCCGCCGATCTTGCCGCGCTCACTTTCGCGCGGGGTGCGGGTGACTGTGGAGCGCGGCAACATGGAGTATTCGGCCGTAACCCAGCCGCGGCCGCTGTTGCGGAGCCAGCCGGGGATGCCAGGCTCGATGGTCGCGTTGGTGAGCACACGAGTGTTGCCGAATGAGACCAGGACGGAACCTTCCGCGGTCTGGACAAAGCCGGGAACCAGAGAAAGGGGGCGGAGCTGGACCGGGGTCCTGCCGCCGGGACGGAAGAAGGTGTCGGGAACGTGCATAAGGGGATTGTACGGGAATGGGACTTGAGAGCTGAGAGCGGGCCCTTGGGAATGAGGAACCGTGAACGCGGAAGATCCAGTTCCATGATGGGAATATGAGATTTTTGCAGACCGGAACGGGAATGGAAGGTTAAGTGGCAGAAAGTAAATAAGTTAGTCCAAATTCGCCGGATCGGAGTGTTCCATTTCGGGACGAAGGGCTGAGGTAGGGACGGCAGCGCGATTCGGGAATTGGGTAGCAAGCTCTTCCCTTATCAGGAACTTAGAGGAACTGTTCTGGTTTGGCACGCAACGTGTATTAGAAGAGGACAGAAAAGCAGCGACAGCGAAAAGTAAACAGGAACCGGGACAGAGATCAGTGGGTTAAAAGCCACTGACCACTCTCTACCGATCACTGTCGACTGACTGGAACAGGGAGCAAGACATGCAGCAGACAGAAGAGATGACGCGAATTGGCGGAGCCGAGCGGAAGCGGGTAGAAGCAGTGGTGGAGACGCTGGCAACTTTGGGCGGCCGGGGCGAGAGCGTAGCCGAGTTGGCGCACGACGCGAGAAACATGGTGACTGCGCTGGGACTTTACTGCGATCTGCTTGAGGAGCCGGGGGTGCTGGCGACCCCGTTCACTCACTACGGAAACGAGCTGCGTTTAGTGGCGGCGGCCAGCCGCCGGCTGGTCGAAAAGCTGGTGTCGCTGGATACGAACCAAAGTTCAAGCTTCAATGCGAATTTCGATGCGAATCCCGGTGCACGTCTGGATAGCCCGGCAAAAGGCAATGGGACTTCGCGCACGGCCTCTCTGGGGGCGCCAGGCAGAGTGCCGCCCGTGGCTGGGCTACGCAATCCGCCGGAACGTGGCTGGCAGGGAGACACTCGGCATGAGTCACCGGGTCGCTGGGATCTGATGCCGGCTGCGCCCATCGAAAACCTGGCCGCGGAACTGTTTGCCAACCACAATCTTCTGGCTGCTCTAGCCGGGCCTGGAATTGCGCTCACCGTGGATGTGGAGGGAGGCGCGAAGCCGGTGCGGATGACCGGCGAGGACCTGACCAGGGTACTCGTGAACCTGGTAAAGAATGCAGCAGAGGCCATGCCGGCGGCCGGGCGCATCCAGATCGTGCTCGAGGAACGGCCCGCCGCTGCGGGGGCCACCGAAGCTCTGGCACTGACGATCGAAGACAGCGGCCCAGGCATACCCGAGAAGGCCCTTGAAGAGGTCTTCATGTCCGGCTACACGACCCGCGCAAAAGGCACGGAAGCCAGGGGAAGCTGGCCCTCAACTCATCGCGGCCTGGTCTGTCCATCACGCGTTCAATGGTGGAGGCGGCCGGTGGGCGAATCTTCGTCACCAATCGCCCCCACTCCGGCGCGCGATTCGAGATCGAAATGCCGGTGCGGAAGCATTGAATGCGGAACCTTGCTGTGGCAATTTCGGGAGCTGATTGCAACCGGCCGGTACTCATCCAAAATCATCCAGGTATGCATAAGTAGACGTGAGGCGAATACAATGCTTGAAACAGTCTTCAACACAAGGGCCATGGAGTTTATCCCTCAACTAGCGGAGCCGGCGGTGCGCTTGCACCTGCTGGTAGTGGACGCTGATGCGGCGGTGCGTTCGGCTTGCGCCGAAATTGCCGCGAGCCTCGGCTATGCGGTAGAAAGCACCGGAGACCTGGGGCAGGCGCTGAGCCAGATGAGGGGCCATTCCGCCGATATCCTGCTGGTGAACCTGCCCGCCGGGTCGAATCAGGGACTGGAACTTGTCTCCGAGGTCAAGCTGCTCTACCCCGACACTTCAGTGATCGCCATGACCGTTTCTGGTTCGGTGAACGCGGCGGTAGAGGCGATGCGCTGCGGTGCCTCCGACTACCTGACCAAGCCCTTCGCGATGGATGAGCTTTCGACAGTGCTGGACCGCGCCTCAGCCAGTCAACTCACAGACACAGCGACCCGGCAGTTGCGGGAGCGGCTGCGGCTCTCGCAGGGACTGGGCGCAATGATCGGCCGCTCCGGGGAGATGGAGAAGCTCTACCGCATCCTCTCCAAAGTCGCGCAAAGCTCTCACCCCGTCCTGATCCTCGGCGAGAGCGGCACGGGCAAGGAACTGGTGGCGCGAACCATTCACGCCTACGGACCGAATTCGCAGAAGCCGTTTCTGCCCGTGGACTGCGGTTCGCTGGTCCCGACGCTGATCGAGAGTGAGCTGTTCGGCTACGTAAAGGGTGCCTTTACCGGTGCCAACCGCTCCAAGGATGGCCTGCTCGTATCGGCGGAGGGCGGAACCGTGTTCCTGGACGAGATCGGCGAGCTCTCACTCGATCTGCAGGCCAAGCTGCTCAGGGCCTTACAGGAAAAAGAAGTGCGGCCGGTCGGGGCTACGCACCGTGTCCCCATCAAGGCGAGGATTGTGGCTGCGACCAACCGCGATCTAGCGGTGATGGTAGAGAAGGGGACCTTCCGGAAAGATCTGTTCTACCGGCTGAATGTGGTCAACCTGCGGTTGCCATCGCTGCGCGACCGGCGCGAAGACATACCGTTGCTTGCAGCACATTTTCTGGACCGCATCAGCCGCGAGCATGGCACCAAATTCACGCTCAGCGACGAGGCTCTGCGCACCATGATGCGGCACGACTGGCCGGGTAACGTGCGCGAACTCGAGAATTCAGTGGAACGAGCCTGCGCGCTGTCTTCCGGGCCGGTGTTGCACCTGGGCGACCTGCCCACGCAGCTTCAGCAGCAGGGACTTGACGCCCGGCGAACTGCCGCGGCCGCCGGCGAACACGATAGCGAAAAGGAAGGCGGCGGCGCACCCGCGTTGAAAACGCTTGCCGATTTGGAGCGCGAAGCCATCCTGAGCGCGATTCGAGCGCTGAACGGCGATAAGCTGCAGGCCGCGAAGCTGCTGGGCATCGGCAAGACGACGCTCTACCGAAAGCTGAAAGAGTACGGCATCGCCGACCCGCTTCTGGACGGGTAACCAACAACTGCTTCCAACTCCTAAACGCAATCCACCAGCTTTGACTTGCCAGCGCGTAGCGCCGCGTTCTTGATCTGCATATGAGTAAGCGAATCGTGAATAGCTGGAAGCCGGAAGCCGGAAGCGAAGAGCCAGGACCACAGGACATAAACCAGGAACGAGGAATTCAAAATGAGCATTCTGATGGTGACCGGAGTCGAAGGCGCACGAAACTGTGCTGCTGTTGTGGGCGCGCAACTGGGCATGGAAGTGGAAGTGGCGGAGGGCCGTAAGGCCTCACTGGCAGCGTTGCGGCGGCGGGAGTTTTCCGTGGTGGTGGTTGACGAGACCATGGCTGAATGCGACCCGGCCGCGGCCGAGAGAATCTGGGAGCACGCAGGCCTGGCCATACCGCTGCAGATCAACTTCGCGCTCGCCGGGGCGGCGCGGCTAATTCGCGAGATTCGTGCCGCGCTGCACCGCCGGGAGCGGGAACAGGCTCTCGCTCGCCGCGCGGCCGCGGCGGCCATCGAAACAGAATTGAAATCCACTGTGGCCGGGCTGTTGCTGCACTCGCAACTGGCGCTCAACGGCAGCGAGGTGCCCTCGCCCATAGCCACCAGGCTGCGCATGGTGGCTGACCTGGCCGGGAATCTCCGTCAGCAGTTGAGCGCCCCGCTCGACTTACGGGGTAACACAGCGGCCTGAGGCTTGATCGAAAGCCCGAGGGCTGCCTTCAAAATAAGGTTATTGCGTTGCACGCGCATCGCCGGGGCAGCAATTGTCCCGGCGTTTCTTTTTGCCCGATTGCAAGCGTTCGCCTCCTGATGCGAGCGCAGCGAATCCCGCAGTCTGCATTTCCTTCAAGTCGTTTTACCAAGCCAGACCGGACTGGAAAGTGAAAGTGTGAACAACGCGTTGTTATTTATTTTGCGCATCTGGCCGCACCAGACCAAGGGCCACCGGGCCGGAGCAGACACAGGGAGGATTCTGCGCCGTTCTCACTTCGGCGTCGCCATTCGCTCAGGCGATATTGGGAAGCAATGCTTAATTCTGATCTTTGAGAGGCGGACCGTCTGTTGCGGGTGCCGAAGCCGTGAATGACATGAGACGCAACGTCGTGAGTACTTCCTCCGGCAGTTCTTCAAAATAAAGGACAGCGGACCTGGAACGATAGTGGTTGAGCGCCCAGAGCCCGGCAGCAACCGCTGCGAGCCCGGCGACAATGCATGCGTACTGGAAAGGATGAGAGAGTGCGTGCAACTCGCGAATAGCGCCAAGCAGGGTAAGAGGCACAAAGACAAGAATGAACAACCAGAAGCTGAACTGGATATTCGATTTTCCCGGCAGGTAGGAGCAGGTGAAGGGAACCTTGTAAAAGCCGATCAGGTTCAGGTCGGCAAGAATCAGTCCGAGAAGAGCAAGAATTACCAGGTGCGCTGCGGCCTGGCTGAGTGGCCTGTACAGAAGCGCAAGCAGCGCCGAGATGAACCACACCGGCGCCGCGGCGAACAGCAGCAGCGATCGCCGAGTTGCGGCAATGTACTTTTCTGACGAGCGGAGCTGTGTGGTGCGGAGAACCCAGTTGGCAGTGAGCGAAATGGGCAGCGCGTAAACACTGCGCAGGCCGATGACGGCGAAGCTCATCATGGCGAAGGTGGCGACGAGGAAGCCGGGGCTGAGAGGGTGCGGCGCGCTGTTCCATGGGCCATCCGCTTTTATGCACAGCAAGGCGATTGCAAGTCCAACGCCGAGATAGAAGGCCAGCACAACGCGATGCTGCCGGCTGCGCGTGAGCGAGCGGATGCTGAATTGCAGGATTGCGGTTTGGAGACCGCTGCCGAAGGGTGGTGCCCAGTGGGAGCCGCTGGCCGCCGGCACCAGGTCCGGATCTTCGACTGTCTTGCGCATGGTGCGCATATAGCAGAGGAGCAGGGAAGCGGCTGCGCCAACGACGGAGATGCCGAGGCCGATCCAGGCGCGCTGGGCCAGCCAGCCAAGGGCTGTCGGCGGCCGGCCGATCAGTTGATTGAAGAGCGCAAAGAACCAGTAAGGAGGGGACCATGCCAGCAGACGCTGGTTTCCGGGCCTGGCAAATGCTGCCGGAGAGGTGATTGTTCCCTCAAGAAAATAGACGCAGAGGAAGAGGCCAAAGGCAGCGATCTGCAGGAGCGCGGAGAGGCGCAGGAAGAGGCGGCGCGGGAGCAGGAGCGCAATCAGTCCCTGTACGGTGAGGACGGACCCATAAACAAGGAGGCTGGCGCCGGCCATGGTGAAAAAGTAGGCCGCAAGGATCAAGAGGAAATGCGGGATTCCTCCCAGGATCAGACAGAACGCGAAGCCGACTGCGAAGTTCAATGCCAGAACGGCAAGGCCCAGGACTGCGCCAGCAGCAGCCATCTTGGCGAAGAGGATAATGCGCGGGTGAATGGGCAATGGGGAAAGGACCATGACGTCACGGCGGTCGGGAAAGATGGCGTCCCAACTGATGACGGCGAAGAGCCCAGTCACCAGCATCGTGGTGAAGACCATGCGTTGTTCGACGGTCCAGAGCATGCCGAGAAAGTCGGCTGCACTCTTGATTGGATGAATGAGGAGGCCGAGGGCCTGGATCATGCTGAACATCATGAGAACGCCGGCGAACTGGCCAAGGAACCTGGGTACGTCGGCCTCAATCGAGAGAGATTCGAGATCGACAATGCGCAGCAGGAACTGGCGATAGAGAACGCGAAACTCCAGCGGCAAACGATCACGTAACTTCCGCAGTAATCTATGCATGGATCAAATCCGCAATCTGGCGCGCCATCGATTCGCTATCCTGCTCGACGGCAAGTTGCGAGAAGATGCCCTCTAGTGTCGGCAGTTCCATAAGGGAGCGCAGACGTTCGATCGTGTCGTCGGCGACGACCTTGCCACGATGGAGAATCACCACGCGGGAACAGATGCGTTCGACGGTGTCGAGTTCATGGGAGCTGAAAAGCACCACTTTGCCGCGCGCGGCCAGCTCCTGGATAAGACTGCGCAGGACCAGCGCGGAGCCGACGTCGAGTCCGGAGAACGGTTCGTCGAGCAGGATGAGCTCGGGGTTATGCATCAAGGCGGCTGCGATGAGAACCTTCTGGCGCATGCCTTTCGAGTAGCCGGAGATGGAAGCGTGCCGATCGTCGTGGAGCGAGAGCAGGCGCAGCAGGCCGTCAATGCATTTGGATGACTCACGCGCGGGCAGATTACGAAGCTGCGCAACCATCGTGAGGTATTCCACTCCTGAAAGATGGTTATAGAGATACGGCTCCTCCGGGACATAGCCCATGCGGCGCTTGTAGGCAATCAGGTCATCCTGGATGGGCTTGCCTTGAAAGTAGATGTGGCCGAAGGTCATTCCGATGAGGCCGGTAATCACAGGGCAATCGCATTTGGAATT
>PKXI01000254.1 GCA_003133425.1 Acidobacteriaceae bacterium | reverse complement strand
TAGCCTTTACAATGATTGAATGACGGAGTTGGCAAAAGTTGACCTGGTGGGCGTGGGCCTCAACGCCACCGACACGCTCATTCCTCTGACCGATTATCCTCTGCGCGGCTCGAAGATGGAGTACAGCAACGCCAGTGTGATGCCGGGAGGACAGGTGGCAACCACGGTGGTGGCATGCCAGACCTGGGGATTGCAGACCCGCTATGTGGGCAAGCTGGGCGACGACCACGCTGCATGCCTGCATCGGGAGACCTTTGACCGCCTGGGTGTTGAAGCGCGGCTGATCACGGTGTCAGGAGGTGTGAGCCCGCAGTCGCTGATCCTGGTGGATGGCGGCGGCGAGCGCACGGTACTTTGCCGACGCGATGAGATTATGGCCCTGCAGCCAGCCGAGTTGAAGCGCGAATGGATTGTGAACGCACGGGTTCTGCATGTGGATGGACACGAGACCGCCGCTGCCACGCTGGCCGCGAGTTGGGCTCACGAGGCCGGCATTCCTGTTACCGCCGATCTGGATGAGACCTATCCGGGCGTGGACGATCTGATTGCCAATATCGATTACCTGATTGTGAGCAAGGACTTCTCCTGCAAGCTGATGCAGGATAATAATCTCGAAAGCGCGTTGCGGCGCATGCAGGCCCGCTACAACTGCCGGCTGAGCGCGGCGACCCTGGGTGAGGATGGCGTGCTGGCCTGGGATGGCAAGCGGATGTATCGCAGTGCTGCGTACCGTGTTCCGGTTGTGGATACGACCGGGGCAGGCGACATTTTCCGCGCTGGATTCATCTACGGGCTGTTGCAGGAGTGGCCGCTCGACCGGCTGCTGGATTTCTCCTGCGCGGCAGCGGCGTTGAATTGCATGGCTGCAGGGGCCAGGGGCGGGATCAAGACCGTGGAAGCGGTTGAGAACCTGATGGCCACGGTATCGCGGTACGAGAACGGGCTCAAGGTGCCGATGATCGACGTGCCGGTTCTGGATGAGCAGGATTTGGATCGAGTCTCTCGCTGAGGTTCGTCAGGCTTCAAATTGCTTGAGCCAGGCGGCGAAAAGGGCGGCTACTTTTGGGGGCTGTTCATAGGCGGCAAAGTGTCCGGCGTCGGGGAGCAGGTGGAACTCGCATCCCCCGGGCGCAACGCGAAATGCTTCCATATCGGCGGGAGTTACCGCGGAATCCTCGCCGGCGGCAATGGCGAGTATCGGCGCGGTAATAGTGGCAACGGTGGGCACTGAATCGGGGCGCGTGGCCAGACCCGCCTGCACGGCAACCAGAGCTTCTGGAGATAGCGTCATGTGGGCACGTAATTCGGAGACGATTTCAGGATTGCGGTGGCGAGCGCTTGCGGCAATCAGGGACTGGGCCATTCCATCGTAGAGCGCTTCGGCGCCTCCGGTTTGCGCCTGGGTAATGGTGGCAACGCGCTTTACGAGATTGGCCTCGGCGTCCGGCTGTGGCTTTGAACATACAAAAGCCAGGCCGCGCATACGCTGGGGAGCCTTGCGCCAGAGCTCGAGCAATACATAACCGCCAATGGAGCAGCCGGCAAAGACGGCATCCTCTACTTCAAGATGATCGAGAAGCGAGAGGACGTCGACGGCGAGCTGCTCCATGGTGAGCACGGGGGCGTCGGGAACGCGGGTGAAGCCTCCGACGGGAAGCAAAGCGCCCAACTGTGAGCCGCCATGGCCGCGCAGGTCGGGAACAATGGCGCGGACTCCGGCCAGGTTCTGGGTGAGAGGGCGCCAATAATCGTGATCGAGCGGCGTGGGATGGAGAAAGACAACGGGCAGGCCGGCCCCGGTATCGTTGAAGGCCAGCCGCGCTCCGTCAGGTAGGTAGGTACTGGTCATATACCAGGAGGATACGCTCCAGGCTGAGGAAAAGGCTCTTCGGGAATACCGATCCAGCCGGCTAAGTAGGCGATGCCGACAAAGCCGCCGGAGAAACAGAATCCGAGCACGGTGATGATGCGGACGACGGCTACGTCCCAGCCATTTGCATTGGCCAGTGCGATGCAGACTCCGGCAATCTGGCGGCCTACGCGCGGCCTTAACAGCGGCCTGCCGGGCATGGGTTGCGCAGGGGGAATAACTGCACCACAGCTCGAACAGAAGCGCGAGGTCGGGGGCAACCCGGTTCCACATTGATGACAAAAGACGGCCATAACCGGCTCCTTCTCGGGTAATGCAGTAGCGGGTCAGATTGAGAGAGCCAGCCCTCAGGGGCTAAAGCCCGCGTCTATTTTGCCGGCTGATGTACGGGCTACAGCGGAACCAGAGTCGATNNAGCTACTCTGGTTCCGCTCTAAAGCCCGTACCCTTCAACCACAAGCCCGCGATCTTCAAACTGCACCACTACCAGAATTACCAAACATTCAAATAATACGGAAATGGGGCTTCGGCGGTTCCCTTACCCAGTTTCGATTCAAGGAGCCCTCAGTTTCCCTTGTAGGGGGTGCGGAGGCGCTTTCTGGCCGTGTCGGCGCGCGAGGTGCTGGGGCCGGCGCTGATGGCAGCCTGGTAGTCGGTTACAGCCTGCGGGCGTTCACCGTTCATGTCGTGGCACTCGCCGGCGTCGAGCAGCGAACGAATCTTAAGTTCGGGGCCCACGTTGGGCGTCGAAGCCACCCTTTCGTAGGCCTGGGCGGCTTCATCATAGTGCCGCTGGCCACGCAGGGAGTCACCGAGGCCGAAGTAGGCCAGCTCCACCTGCGCGGAGGCGAAGTAGCGGGGCCTGGCGCTGTCTGCAATGAGCTCGCGGTAGGCTGTGACGGCCACCATTCCCTCGCCTGCATCCTTGCGCAGGTTGGCTTCTTCAAGGCAGAAGAGAAAGTCGTGGGGATATTCATGCTTGAGTGTGCGGACGACGCGGATTGCTTCCTGATACTTCGACTCGCGGCGCAGGAAGAGGGCAATCACGGTTCGCGCTTCAATGGATGTGCTGACGCCGTGGTCTCCGGCATCTCTCAGCATGGCCAGCCCTGTGGTCTTCGATCCGGTAATACCGGCAAAGCCGATGAGGAGTTTGAAGGGCCAGGGTAGAGCGCCTACCACGTACTGATAGATACCCACCACGAGCTTGGCGTCGACGTAGTTCGGGTCCAACTGCAATGCGTGATCTTCGTCTTCCCTGGCCTTTGTGGCCAGCTTGAACCCGCCACGGAAGTCCCTTTGCACCATGGCCAGGTAGGTGCACTGGAGACTGCGGACCCAGCCGCGTGCGAAAAGCGCATCAACGTCGCTGGGATTTTTGCTGAGGCGCCAATCGGCCTCGCGCACTGCCTCGTCGGCCAGCCCCAGGATGCGATCGCGCGCTTGCGGATTTTCGCGGGTGGCGTGGCGGCCGGTGAGAAAGCCGTCGTTCGCGTAGAAGGTGGTGTCGAGCAGGTCCTGCTCGTAGAGCTCCCGGAAGAGGACGGCTTCAAGCAGGTACGCCGTGGCCTGCGGATCGCCGGGATGTTCGCCATGAAAGCGCTCGAAACGATCGATCGCGGCAGGGAAATCCAGGTTGTAGAAGCGCTCGTAAGCCTCGCGTACCTGTGAGTCGTAGTTCATGGGATTGGTATCGGGATGGGCAGCCCAGGCAAAGCTGGTGGCGGCAAGAAATGCAACGCACCACGCTAGTCTGCGCATTCGAACCAATCCCTTCTTCAAGCCCTAATCTCCTTTTTACGCCGAGTGAATGACGAGCGTTCTGTTTGATGTTCGCTGCCGACGGAGGAAGCGGCGCTCAACCTGAATAAGATTAACGGATTTGAGAGAGTTGGCGGGTTGGGGTCAAGAGCCAGGCGGGTGGGTTGAACAATAGCTGGGCTCTGAGTGCGGGGTGCTCGGGTTGAGGTTCGTGGCGTCCCACCCATTCGCCAGAAAAAAGGCGAATGGATGGGGCACGGAAGTTTTGTGGGGGGGAGAGATGGGAAATGCAGGTTTGTGATATCCCACCCATTCGCCTGAAAAAAGGCGAATGGATGGGGCACGGAGTTTTTGTGGGTGGGAGAGATTGGAAGTGCAGGTCTTTGTTATCCCACCGAGTGGTTCTGCCGTTCTTTGCGGGTTCGCCCTTGGCGGTTCTCCTGGAAGTTCGAAATACATTAAGATGAGGATATGCCGATCCCTGAGAGGCTTAATCCTTCCTTCGCTTCGACACAGACTCCGACAGCGGTTCAATTCGATCCGATGGAAGAGGCGCGCCGGCGGCTGATTGTGGCCTTGGATGTGCCCGATGCTGCTTCGGCGATCGACTTGGTAAACCAACTGGAGCCTTGCTGCCACTGGTTCAAGGTGGGGTTGGAGCTGTTTGTGGCGGCGGGACCCGCGATCCTGGAGCCAATTGCGGCGCGCGGCCACTCTATCTTCCTGGACCTTAAGTTCCATGACATTCCCAACACCGTGGAAGGAGCTGTGCGCTCGGCTGCAAAACTGGGCGTACGCATGATCAACGTCCACGCCCTGGGAGGCCCAGCCATGCTGGCTGCCGCACAGGACGCGCTCGCTGGTTTCCCTGACCCACCCCAACTATTGGCGGTGACCATGCTTACCAGCATGGATCGGGCTCAGTTGAAGGCGACGGGGCTGGAGCGCTCGCCCAGCGAAGAGGTGGAATTGCTGGCGCGGATGAGCCTGGACGCAGGGATTCGCGGCTTTGTTTGCTCGCCCGAGGAGGTTGCCAAGCTGCGTGCGATGACCGGTCCCGAGGGCGTGCTGGTGACTCCCGGGATTCGTCCGGCGGGAGCAGACAAGGGCGATCAGAAGCGCATTGCTACTCCGGCGAAAGCATTGAAGTCGGGCGCCAGCTACCTGGTTGTGGGGCGGCCGATTACCCAGGCCGGCGATCCAGTGGAGGCTGCGCAGGCAATCCTGCGGGAGATGGCCGAAAGTCTGGGACAGTAGAGCCTCTGAACAGTGTGATGAAAGACAGAAAAAGCCCGGCTGCACGCCGGGCTTTTTACTGAACCAAACTTAAAGTGACACTTAAAGCTTCTCGAAGAACTCACACGCTGAACACGAGATGTAGACTCCGCCTGGAATGCCGCGCTCGCGATCTTTAACGCGCTTGACGATGCGGGTTGGCTTGTGGCACTTGGGACAGTCGGTTGACTTCGTCGTGTCCATTACCTTCTTGCGGTCACCTGTTTTTGCGATCTTTGCCATGTGTCGGGTGTTTCTCCTTCAGGGGGTGTCTCTGCACTCATCCGCCGTGGCGGACGGCTTCAACGGCGCGGTCATATGCTGCCTCTCAAAGCAATGGAATTGCCTGAAAGGAGCGGGACTCGCTGCTTACAGTTTACATGAAGGCGGCGGATACGGGCTCAGTTGGGTCGCCGGTCAGTTTGAAAGCGCATTCGCTCAGGGGCTAAAGATCCGGCAAATAAATA
>PKXI01000339.1:54220-62656 GCA_003133425.1 Acidobacteriaceae bacterium | reverse complement strand
AGATGCTGCACCTCAAGCACCCCGTGCGGATGCGCGGCGTGCGCCGTTGCGTCCACTCCCGCGAGTTCAAGGCCGAGGAAGCCCGCTTCCCGCAACTAACCGAAGCCATGGCATTCATCAAGCGGCTGTAGCCACCACATCCGATTCTCCCTTTCTCGCGCCAAAGCCATCGTGCTAAACTTCACGCGCATTCTTATCTGCTGCTTTCAACGTCGCCAATCAGGCGTATTTTTAGGCTTGATCGGCCGCAGAGATAAAGACACCTCGGAGACGACGATGAAAAACCCGCAGTCCGATTCCTTCCTTTCCGATCCAACGCTTAATTCTCCCTTTTCGCGGCGAGCCTTTATCAAGTCCGCTGGTGCCGCAGCCGGCGCCGCAGCCATCCTGCCCGGCAGCGCCTGGGGACAGGCCCGCCCTTCCGCATCGAACCGCATTACGGTGGGCGTCATCGGCTGGGGTATGATGGGGCCCGCCAACACCAAGGCCTTCCTGGAGCAGGCTGACTGCCAGGTTGTCGCCGCCTGCGATATTCACAAGGCCCACCTCCAGACCGCAGTCGACACCGTCAACAAGAAATACGGCAACACCGACTGCAAGGCCTACCACGACTATCACGAGATGCTGGCCCGCGACGACATCGACGCCATCATGATCGCAGTACCCGACCACTGGCATGCCATCATCGCCACCGCGGCGGCCAACCGGAAAAAGGACGTCTACGGCGAAAAGCCCCTGGCCAAAACCATTGCCGAGCAACAGGCCATCGTCAAGGCGGCCGAAAAGAACAACATTATCTGGCAGACAGGATCCTGGCAGAGATCGCTCCCCAACTTCCACAAAGCGGCCGAGATTGTCCGCAACGGTCTCATCGGGAAAGTCATCCATGTTGAAGTCGGCCTGCCCGGCGGCCATCACGACTTTCCCCATACCGCACCCGCCCTGCTGGCCAAGTTGGCCACGCTCCCGGAAAAAATCACCGATCTCTCCCTGGTTGTCCCCGGAACCCCGGCATGGGATCTTGCCGTCTCCGAACCGCCGGCCGACTTCGACTACGAGACCTGGATCGGCCCGTCCAAAATGGAGCCGTACATCGAAGCCCGCGTCTACCAAAACTGGCGCTGGAACTACAACACCGGTGGCGGCCAACTCCTGGACTGGATCGGCCACCACGGCGACATCGCCCACTGGGGTCTCGGCTTCGACCTTTCCGGCCCGTCAGAGATCGACGGTCACGGCGAATTTCCCGCCGCCAACGCCATGTGGAACACCGCCACCGCCTACCGGATCGAGTGCCAATACCGCAAGGAAGTCACCGGATATTCCAACGACGTTTCTTTAACCATCGCTGGAGGTCATCCGGCTATCAATATGGGAACAAAGTGGATCGGTACCGACGGATGGGTATGGGTCGATCGCGGCGGCTTCGACGCCTCCAACAACGATTGGATCAAGCCCGACTCCCTCCCCGAGGATCTGCGCAAGGTAAAACTCTACGAGTCTGCGGAGCATCGACGCAATTTCCTCGACTGCGTAAAGTCGCGCAAGCCGACCATTGCGCCGGTTCAGACAGGGCATCACTCAGCGATCCCCGGGCACCTCGGTCTCATCTCCATGATGGTCGGGCGGAAGCTCAAATGGGATGTGGCCAGCGAGAAGATTCTCGGCGACACCGAAGCCAGCGCACTGCTCTCGCGGCCTTATCGGGCTCCCTTCAAACTGGCCTGAACCAGCAAAGGAAACGCCCAACACGGAAGTCTCGAAGCGATTGGTACTGATGTGCGGCTTAACTCTTCCTGGTGGTAACGGCTGAGAATGCCGTTACCGCCTGGATCACCCGTTTGCCGCCGCAGTGGGGACAAACCACACCGCCCCTTTCGAGTTCCGCGATGTGGAGAATCCGGTTGAACTCCTTTTTGCAATCCTCACAGAGAAAAACGTATGTGCACATAGACATTCTCCGCCCACATAATAGCTCCACTTACTCTCTGCCGGAACCTAATTCATAATTCAAAAGCGGTCAGCCTGCATTCGTAATCCCGGCAGAGTTGACGCGACCGGCAGGAAACCGCGGCCCACGAGAACGCTTGCTGGACAAAGCCTCCCGGAAAGCGCCGCACTACGTATTCGATAAATCACATAAAATCTTATTGTTACGCTAGATACCTTCAACCGGAATATGAGCCTTGCGCCCGTGCTCTTCTGCTCGTTCAAAGCCGGGAAAATACGCCTTCCCGAACACCGAGCTAAAATGGACATGATCAAGCACTGTGACCAATGAAGCGCAAAAGTGGATCATTGCTGTTAACTAACGTGTTACAGAATCCTTCTATATGCGCAAGAGAATAAGGCGATTCCCCAAGCCCAGGGGTATTGTCTAATGAGGCGAATCCGCCTTGTTAGCGAGCAACAGTTCATGACTCCCAAGCCGAGATTGCCGGTCCTCGTCGGACTACTGCTCCTCTCGCTGATTCTGCATCTGCAGGCAGCCGCAGAGACAGGCGTCCAGACGGGGATTTTGCGCGGCGAAGTGGTAGACCCAACGGGAGCGGTTGTGCCCCGCGCACAGATCAGGCTTTCGCATCGCGGTCATGTCCAGGAAGAGACACAATCCCGGTCCGATGGGCGCTATTCGATTCGCACTCTTGCTCCCCGCTCCTACACCGTCAGAGTCACCGCCAAGGGATTCGCGCCACTTATCATTCCCGGTGTTTCGCTGACTGCCGGGCGCGTAAAGGAGCTGACCCTGCCTTTGTCCGTCGCCGCCGACCACGAAGAAGTCGTCGTCGCGGCCCACGTTCAAGGCGTCGGCGTCGGCACTGACCAGAGTCCCGGCTCCATGGTCTTCAAAGGCCGCGATCTTGACGCGCTCTCAGAAGATCCAAATGTGCTGCAAAGCGAACTCCAGCAATTAGCCTCGGCAGCGGCTGGACCCAATGGCGGACAAATTTACATCGATGGCTTCGCAGGCGGCCGGCTTCCTCCCAAGTCCTCCATCCTTGAAGTCCGAGTGAATCAAAACCCGTTTTCCGCGGAGTTCGACCGCGTCGGCTACGGGCGCGTAGAGATCATTACCAAACCAGGCACGCTGACCATGCATGGCAGCCTGTCGGGCTACGGCAACACCTCTGCAACCAACACCGCAAACCCCCTCGTCTCTCAGCAGCCGGACTACAGCCTCTACTCCTACACCGCCACGCTGTCCGGCCCGATTGGGAAGAAAGCCTCTTACTTTCTCAGCGCTTTTCAGTTGACTGCGCAGAATCAAAACATTGTCGATGCCGTGAATCCCCTGAACACCGCGGCGAACATTAAGCTGGCTGTCCCCAGCCCTTCCCGCGCCATGATCCTCAATCCGCGCTTTGACGTGCAGATCGGCAATCACACGCTTTCCTTCCGCGATTACTTCTACCGCACCACCCTCACCGGGAACGGAGTGGGCGCGCTCGACCTGCCCAGGCAAGCGGTCGATTTGAACGACAAGGAAAACACATTCCAGCTTTCCGATACGGTCGTCATCAACCCGCGGCTTCTGAACGAAGCGCACTTCCAATGGCGACGCGTCCGCAACAATCAGAGCGCCGCATACTCAACTCCTGCCGTCATCGTTACTGGCGCCCTCACCGATGGAGGCAACAGCGCTGGGGTGTTCCAGGACCATCAGGACATCTTCGAGTTGCAAAACTATTCGACGGCCACTGCTGGCGACCACACGCTCAGATTCGGAGCGCGCGTGCGGGCCTACAAGGACGCGAATTACTCCACGGCCGGAAGCAACGGAACCTACACCTTCAACTCCATCGCCGACTTTCAGGCACAAAAGCCCGCCCAGTATTACGCTACCGTGATCAGCAACCCACTGGCGCGCGTACTTCTCTTCGACGGCTCGGCGCTCTTTCAGGACGATTGGCGGTTGAAGCCTAACCTCATGATCGGGCTGGGCGTTCGCTTCGAAAGCCAGAACTGGATCCACGATCATGCCGATTGGGCTCCGCGGCTGGCTCTGGCATGGAGCCCGGGCCAACAGGGCAATAACGCGGCGAAGACCGTAATTCGCGCCGGCTACGGCTGGTTCTACGACCGTTTTACCGTGCCCAGCGCCTTCAGCTCCACCGCCGGCGTGCCCTATGTCATCCAGGCCATTCGCGACAATCGCATCAAGCAGCAGAGTTATGTGCTCAATAACCCGGGCTTCTACAATCCCAATGTTCCTGCACCGCCCAGCTCATTAACCTCATCCAGCTCATCGGTTCCCTCTTTCCACACCATCGATCCGCACTTCCATTCAGCCCTCGACATGCAGGCGGGGGTAGGTCTCGACCACCAGTTCTCAAGGGCAATTACGACAAACGTCACTTACCTCTACACCCAGGGTATCCATCAATACCTGACCAACAACGTGACCGCGCCCGCCTTCAATGCCACCACTTACTCCGTCACCGGCGCCACGCCGGCGGCATACAACTATCAATTCCAGTCCGGCGGCGTCTTCAAGCAGCATCAACTTATCGTCACCAACAGCATTCAAACGTCTCATTTTGTTCTCAACGGCACCTACGCCCTCAATCAGGCCAAGAGCGATACCCAGGGAGTCAATTCATTCCCATCCGTAGCGCAGAATCCGGGTCTGGATTACGGCCGCGCCAGTTTCGGTGTTCGCCACCGGGCCACAATCCTGAGCAGTTATACAGCCCCGTTCGGAATCGTCTTTGCTTCCTTGTTTGAGGCGCAATCGGGCACACCGTACAACCTGACCATCGGCAACGACCTCACCGGCAACAACCAGTTCAACGCGCGCCCCGGCTACGGCGTCTGCGGCGCACCCGGCATAGTTTCCACCCGATATGGATGCCTCGATCCCAATCCCGTCGGCAAGGGAGAAAAGATTGTCCCCTACGGCGTCGGCACCGGACCAGCTAATTTCCTCTTCGATCTGCGCGCCAGCAAGGTCATTGGCATCGGTCCCAGGATCAAAACTGCATCCGACGGCAAAACCATGGAAAGCGACAATCGTGGCCTCGGTACCGGTGGAGCAGCCATCCGCCTGGACGAGAGCGCTCCTCGCAGGTACAACCTCACCCTGATCGTCGGTGCCTCGAATCTTCTCAACATCGTCAACCTGAGTGCCCCGAACGGCGTCCTGCTCTCACCCATCTTCAACAAGTCGCAGTCCCTCGCCGGCGGCCCGTTTGCCAACCCCACCCCCGGCAACCGCGCCATCATCTTTCAGGCCAACTTCTCGTTTTAGTCCATTTTCGATTTGACTATTTACGCATCCTTGGGTGCCCCATCCTTTGTGCGTCCTTTGCACAAAGGGTGGGAGACCGCAGACCTGCACCCCGACTGCAAGTAGTCGGGCCAATTTCTCGTTCTAGCTTTTAAGAAGCTGGTCGTTCCGCCGTGCAGCCTGGCGCACGTCTGCTCTCAACATCCAGGCACTAACCCAAATTGCAGAAGGGATCTTACGCTGGCTTTTCGATCGCCGCCGTCGCCGCTCCCGGCTGGGAAGCCGGGTGCCTTGCGGCCCACAAAATCAGCGCAATTCCAGCAATAACGGTACCCGCACCGGCCAATTGCGCATTTGATAACCCCCACAGAACCCGTGGGTTGCGACGGATAATCTCTACCATAAAGCGAGCTATCCCGCTCAACACCAGGTACTGCCCCACAATCGTCCCGGTCGAGTGAGGTTTTCCAGCGCGCCGCCAAAGCCACCATCCGATCAGCAATCCCGCGGCGAGCTCGAGAAGCGGCGTCGGATAAACGCGCACACCCAGCGGCGTCGGCTCAAGACCGTTGGGAAAACTCATGCCCCACGGCCACTGGAGTTTGGTCTCGATGCCATAGCAGCCGTCCCCGGAAAGAAAGCAGCCGATCCGCCCGATCCCGTACCCGATCGCTGCCGACGGAGCCGCCAGGTCCAGCGTCCGCAGCCCGCCGATCTTCGCCCACCAGCCCTGAAACACCAGCGCCGAGATGCCGAACACGAGCCCGCCGAACCAGGCAAATCCTGCCGTATCCCACAGAACCCGCCAGCCCTCTTCGCGAAATTCAGCCGGAGTATCGATCACGTGCCACAGCTTGGCGCCCACAATGCCCAGCACCACGGCAATGGCCACCATTCCCACGGCGTCCGCCGAGATATGCGCGCGGCGGAAGTTCCGGTCCATCAAAAACGCAGCCGCAACGGCAGCCAGCCAAAGCATCAGGCCGAAGGTGGGAATGCTCAGATGTCCAATGTGAATAAAAGGCAGCATGTCTCTTCAAGTATAGACGCGCGCCCTACGTGACGGCGTTGCCGCGGGCCCGGGCCTTTGGCAGTTTTGAGAGAGCAAACCTCGCTGGACATTCGCTTTGGAGCCTCAAAACGGAAGCAAGTTCCGCGACCTTTTCGCAGGGCAGTCCCGGACCCCACGCACCCGCCGGGGACGTTATAAACTACTCCCGGCCTCCGATACCAGTTGCGCTCGTTCTCTATAGGAAAACGTGCGCCGCAAGTGTTCATTCCGATTGGCCAGGGAGCGTTATGGATCGCCGCGATTTTCTTAAGTCCACGGGAACTTTGATTGCCGCCACAGCGGTAGCCTCCGGGCTGCCCGCAGCCGAACTCGCTACCAACGCGAAACCCGCCGGAAAAGGCCGGGTAGTGCTGCCCATCAATCGCCGCTGGCGTTACAGCCCTAAGGCAACCGAAGCTGCACACGCCCGCGAGTTTGACGACAGCGGGTTTGCCCGCGTCACCGTGCCGCATACCAACATCCGGTTTCCCTGGCACAGCTTTGACGAAAAGACCTATGAATTTGTGTCGATCTACCGGCGCCGGTTCCGGCTCCCTGCCGGGGCGCGCGGCCGCCGAGTTTTTGTCGACTTTGAAGGTGTAATGACCGCCTCGACCGTATGGTTGAACGGCACAAAGCTGGGCGAGTACAAAGGTGGGTTCACTCCCTTCTCTTTCGAACTGACGCAGCACGTCGACTGGGTAGGTGAAAACGTCCTGGCAGTGGAAGTGGACTCGACCGAGCGCGCTGACATTCCGCCCTTCGGTTACGAAATCGACTACCTGACCTTCGGCGGCATCTATCGCGAAGTGCAGCTGCGCCTGGTTTCTCCCACGTTTATTGAAAACATCTTTGCACAGCCGAAGGATGTTCTCTCCGGCAGCCCATCGCTCGACGTCCACTGCTTTATGCAGTTCGACGAAGTAACCGGTGGCGAAGACAGCCAGAGCGTACTCGAGGCCGCGCTTTACGATGGCCAGCGTCTGGTTGCAAAGGCCACGCAGGAGTTGCCGGTGGGCGGCAGAGGGATCGTGAACCAGACCCTGCACCTTGAGAACCTCGGCGCGATCGAACTCTGGAGCCTGAAGACACCGAAACTCTACCGAGTTGAAGTGCGCCTGCTCCACGGCAACCGTGTCCTCGACAGTGATGAACGCCGCATCGGCTTCCGCGAGGCAAAGTTCACGCCGCAAGGATTTTCGCTGAACGGAACGGTAGTCAAGCTCCGCGGCCTTGATCGCCATCAGACCTTCCCGTGGGTCGGCCAGGCGATGCCCGGACGCGTGCAGCGGCAAGATGCCGTGATTCTCCGCAAGAACCTGAAGTGCAACATCGTTCGCACCTCCCACTATCCGCAATCGCGCCATTTTCTCGATGCGTGCGACGAGATCGGCCTCCTGGTTCTCGAAGAGATTCCCGGCTGGCAGCACATCGGCGATCAGGGCTGGAAAGACCTCGCCGTAGACAATGTAGGCCGCATGATCAAGCGCGACTGGAACCATCCTTCGGTGATTCTGTGGGGAGTGCGCATCAACGAGTCGAAGGACGACCACGATTTCTTCACGCGGACCAATGCCCTGGCTCACCAACTCGACCCGTCACGGCAAACGGGCGGCATCCGCAACTTCCGGGAGTCGGAATTCCTCGAAGACGTCTTCACCGTGAACGACTTCGGCTTCCCTCTGAAGCCGCCGAATCATCCGCTCTATCTGAACACTGAGTTTGTAGGCCACACCTATCCCACCAAGACGATCGACAACATCGAGCGGCTGCGCGAGCACACGCTGCGCCACGCGCGCATCCACGATCAACTGGCCTCCAATCCGCAATATGCCGGCGGCATCGGCTGGTGCGCGTTCGACTACAACACGCACAGCAACTTCGGCTCCGGCGACCGCATCTGCTACCACGGCGTCACGGACATCTTCCGCGAACCCAAGCCGGCAGCGGGATTCTACAAGTCGCAGTGCGATCCGGACGAGGAAATCGTGCTGGAGCCCGCCTTCCACTGGGCGCGCGGCGATGAAAACATTGGCTTCACCCAGGCCCTGGTCTGCTCAAACTGCGAGCACTTGAAGTTTTATGTGAGTGGGAAACTGGTTGCAGAGGCCGATCCCAACCGTACCGAGTTCAAGCACCTGAAATACGCGCCCTTTTC
>PKXI01000339.1:29503-54205 GCA_003133425.1 Acidobacteriaceae bacterium | reverse complement strand
CTGCTGCCCGACGACACCACTCTGGCGGCCGATGGCGCGGACACCACGCGCGTGGTCTTGCGCGTCACCGATGAGTTCGACTCCATTCAGCCGTTTGCCAACGATGCGATCCGACTTGAGCTTTCCGGGCCTGCCGAAATCATCGGCGACAATCCCTTCGCGCTGGTCGGAGGCACGGGAGCAATCTGGATCAGGGCCTTGGAGATGGCGGGCAAGGCGAAGCTGACCGCAACCCATCCGCACCTCGGCGTCAAGCAGTTGGAGTTCGAAATCACCGCCGCACCACCAGAGATCGTGTAAAACGGCAGAGAAAATAAAGGAGCGCCTATGCAGCGTGGGTTGAAGCGTGATGGAACTGGGCTGCGAGCCGCCTTGTGGCTCGCGGCCTTGGCAGTAATGACTTGCGCATTGAGCGTTCGCCTGGCCGCACAGGCCGGAACTGTCCCTGCCGAGGACACCCGCAACACGACAGTAATCAATACCGACACGCACCTGCCTCTGCCTGTGTTCAGCAGTCTCTCGGCGTGGGAAGATCGCAAGTCATTTCTGCGTAACCAGATTCTGGTTTCGACAGGACTGTCTCCGATGCCGGAGAAGACGCCGCTCCATCCGCAGGTCTTCGGAAAGATCGAAGGCCGCGGATACACCATCGAGAAAGTGCTCATCGAAACGTTGCCCGGATTTTATCTCGGTGGCAATCTCTACCGGCCGCGCGACGAAAAGACCAGGCATCCGGGGGTTCTGAACCCTCATGGACACTGGCAATACGGACGGCTTGAAAACGAGCCCGTCGACTCGGGGCCCGCATTCGGCATCAGCCTCGCGCGCCAGGGCTATGTCGTGTTCGCGTACGACATGGTTGGTTACACAGATACGATTCAGGTGCCGCATCGCTTTGGCAGCCCCACGCAACGGCTATGGTCATTTGGGCCGCTCGGCCTGCAATTGTGGGACTCGATTCGCGCACTCGATTTTCTCTCTTCGCTCGATGATGTGGATGCAAACCGCATAGGCATGGCGGGAGCATCCGGCGGAGCAACCCAAACCATGTTGCTGACCGCCGTGGACGACCGTGTGCAGTTCTCGTCGCCGGTCAACATGATTTCGTCTTTCATGCAGGGCGGAGACCTGTGCGAAAACGCGCCCGGCCTGCGCCTCAATACAAGCAACGTGGAGATTGCGGCCATGTTTGCGCCCAAGCCGATGCTTGTCGTCTCAGACACCACCGATTGGACACGCAATGTGCCGCGCGAAGAGTATCCCGCCATCAAGCGAATCTACGATCTCTACGGCAAGGGCGACCAGGTGAGCGTGGTGCAATTTGAAGCCGTGCACAACTTCAACCAGCAGAGCCGTGAGGCAGTCTACAAGTTCTTCGCGCAGGCGAATTCAGCACCGGGCGACAGCAAGGAGTTGACCGAGCACAACATTGAAGTGCCGATGCTGCAGGAGATGATGGCGCTCTCGAACCACTCGTTGCCGGCAAATGCAGTCGATCTGAACGGACTGTTCAGTGAGTGGCGCACGATGGCCGAGGCACAGAATGCGCAGGCCCATGACGATTCATTTCTCCGCAAAAGATTACGGCAAACGCTGGCAACGGAGTTTCCGGATAACGTGATTTCTGTTACCGATGGACAGTCGATTGTGTTGAGCCTTCCCGGATGGAGGGGCCGCATACCGGGAACCTTGATCAAGGGATCTGGCGCGGTTGCCATCGTTATCGATCCGGACGGCTCGGCAGCCGCGATGGAGAGCGAGACTGTAAAGCGGCTTTTGAAAGACGGCCGGACAGTGCTGGCACTCGATGTTTTTCAAACCGGAGCCGCGAAGGCGTGGCGCGCTCGTGACGACGCGCAACCTGTGACCCCGGTCAATGGTATGGATGACACCGCAATCGAGCAGAAGGCAAATATCGCTGCCGGCGGCCCAAAGTTTCTTACGTTCAACGTCACCGACGATGCCGCGCGCGTTCAGGACATCGTGACCGCGATTATTTATGCCAGCAGAAGTGGCCGCGATGTGGAGATTTATGCAAAGGGCGATGCGGCTCTATGGGCGACGTTTGCCGCTGCGGTAAGCCGGACGCCCGTTTCTCTGCACCTTGAGGCCGTTCCAAAGATGGCCACGGACGCCGACTATTTAACCCACTTTGACGTACCCGGAATTCTGCGTGCCGGCGGCCTTCCTGTCGCGGAGCACCTGGCAAACGCGCACTAAATTTAGTTGAGAGGAATCTCCGAGGTCTGTGCCGAGTAAGCTGCAGGCTGCCATTCCAACGGCTGCTCCGTGGCGAAGACATCGCTTTGCGCGGCTAACACCAGCGCCTGGCTCGCGGGCGCCACGATGTTCCAGCGTTGCATCCACAGGATCAACGTAACCATGCCCCAGAGATGATAGCCCCAGTTGGCCTTCCGACCCAGGTGGTCGTCAATTAGGCGGCGAACCGCAGGCCAGTGGAAGAGCCCGCTTTCCGTCACGGCTCTCTCGCTGAGTGTGTCGAGAAGCAGCGGACGCAACACGCCGCGGAACCACTCGTGAATGGGAATATCGAAGCCCACCTTGGGCCGCCTTAAAACCGCCGGGGGTAGCGCATCCTTCATCAGCCGGCGCAAAACGAGCTTGGTCTCAAGGCCGGCGATCTTGTACCGCTGAGGCAGACGCGCCGCAAACGCGACAATGCGCGGATCCAGAAACGGCGGCCGCACCTCGACCGCATGCGCCATGCTCATCCGGTCCACCTTGTAGAGGATTCCGTCAGGCATCGAATAGCGCTGGTCGAAGTCGAGAAAACGCTCAAGATACGATTCGCGTGAACCTTCGGGAAGCATCTCATCCAGGATTGAAGCCAGTGGCCCAGGGTTCGCAAACTTGAAGAAGCGCCGCTTCTCATCCTCGCTGAACGAGCCATTCCAAAACATGTGCGCGGCTTCAGCAGAAAGCAGAGAGCCTTCGAGGAAGCGCTTGATCTTGTACTCGAGACCAATCTTTTCGTCCGACACGGGAATCCGGCGCGCAAGACCGAGCGCAGCACGCCGAAGAACACGCGGCACTCCGGAAAAGTATCGATTGTAGCGGTCGGCCTTGTAAGTCAGATAGCCGCCGAACAACTCATCGGCCCCTTCGCCGCTCAGCACGACAGTCACATCCTTGCGGCTCATCCTCGCCAGGTACCACACCGGCACAGCTCCGGCGTCTGCACTCGGCTCATCGGAGTAGTAAGCCAGTTCGCCCACAACGTCGGCAAGATCCGCGTGGTCGTTCAAATCTAACTCGGTGTGGTCGGTGCCGAATCGGCTGCTGACTTCGTGAATATACCGGCTCTCGTCGAATGACCTCCCATGGAAAGTCACGGAAAACGTCTTCAAGCGGTTCGGAGATAGTTTTGAGGCATAGTTCAAAACCGTCGACGAGTCCAATCCGCCGCTCAACCAGATTCCCAGCGGAACATCGGAGACAAGCTGCTCGCGCACAGACTGGGTGAGCAGTCCGTCGAGCTCTTCACAGGCTTCGCCAAGCGAACCGGGTGCACGGGCTTCTTCAGCCGGAGCCACGAATGAACCGACGGTCACGCGACCCTTTTGCCAATCCAGCAGGCAGCCGGGCATCAGCTTTGAGATGCCTTCGACCAGCGTGAAAGGGCCAGGGACGTAATTGAGGCTGAGGAAGCAGTTGAGTCCGGCCAAGTCGATGCGGCGCGGTACCTCCGGGTTGGCGAAGATGCACTTGAGCTCGGAGCCAAAGAAGAGTTCGCCGTCTTGCAGACGATAGTAGAGGGGCTTGATCCCCATTTGGTCGCGAGCCAGCAGCAGGCGCCGCTCGGATTCGACCCAGATGGCGACCGCAAACATACCGCGCAGGCGCGCAAAACACGACGGGCCCCACTTGATGAAAGCGTTAAGAACCACCTCGGTGTCGCAGCGAGTACGGAAGGATACACCCAAAGCCTCAAGCTCAGCGCGCAGCTCGCGATGGTTGTAAATCTCTCCATTAAAGGCGATTACAGCGTCGCTGTCTGGGCTTCGCATCGGCTGGTCGCCGCCATCGAGATCCACAATCCGGAGCCGCGTCGCTCCAAGGGAGACATGCTGAGTGGTAAAACTCCCCTGCTGATCGGGCCCGCGATGGATCAATGAGGCAATTCCGGCGTTCAGAACGCCGCGCGGGAGTCTTCGCGAGATGTGCGTGTAACCAAGGATTCCACACATATGGCAATCGCCCCATTTCGAGAAGAATCAAGGGTTTAGGCAAGCAAACCGCCGCCTTGCCGAAATGACGCCGCTCACCGCCCAGTGACATTACCCAACTTGGTGTTAAGCCATTATGCAAAAATCAATTGCAATTTGTAAACTTTCTTCCTGCATTATCCGTCTCAATATTAATCTGCCAAATCTTTGACCATGCATCCACCGATTCCGGCCGCTTCTCCCGTCGTCTGGCAGATAGTCTGGGCCGAGCCGCGATTTTGATCGGTGCGCGCCTGAACGCTATCGATAGACCTCCGCCTTGATTGCCGGTATTGAGAACTTTCTATCTTGATTGCTTCAAATCAGCATTCGATTCCAACAACCTCATAGGCGAGGACCGAGGGCGCGGTCAGGGGCAGCGTAGAGCCGGGAAGCTCGATGAAAATGACCTTGCCGCAAACGAGCAACTTGCCTGTTTGAAGTGCAAATCGTCGTGCAAACTCAGTTTAACGGATTGTGGGCCGGCATGGAAGATGTCTCGGCAGGTACCGCTTTGGTTCGCAACTTCACCTGCCGCAGGCAAGGTCCGGCCGCGAGGCCAATTGTGCTATACGTTTACCCATGTCCCACCGCACGTTTTTCTCCGCCGCTCTTCTTGTCATCGCTATTTCCGCCTCAACCCTCATCCACGCACAGAATCTCGCGCCCACCCCGCCCATGGGTTGGAATAGCTGGGACGCCTATGGCCTCACCATCGATGAAGCTGACTACAAGGCCAATGTCACGGTGCTGGCGGGCGTGCAACGTTACGGATGGAAGTACGCGGTGATCGACGAGGGCTGGTACATGGCCAACCCCTTCGGACACACTATCGAAGAGAAAAAATACCTCTGGAACGACGACGGGATTCTGATTCCGGTCGCGAGCCGATTTCCTTCTGCAGCAAATGGAGAGGGCTTCAAGCCACTCGCCGACTGGGTTCACGCGCAGGGTCTTAAATTCGGAATTCATATTGTGCGAGGCATCCCGCGCCAGGTGGTAAATGCAAACTTGCCCATCGCCGATTCAACCTTTCACGCCCAGGACGCAGCCGACACCACAAGCCCTTGCCCCTGGGATCAGGGCAATTGGGGAGTCAAGGACAATGCAGCCGGCCAGGCGTATTACGACTCGATGATGAAGCTCTATGCCCGCTGGGGCCTCGACTTCATCAAGGTCGATTGCATCAGCGACCGACCTTACCGCCCGTCCGAAATTCATCAGGTCGCCGCGGCAATTCGCAAGACCGGCCGGCCAATCGTGCTCAGTCTGTCGCCGGGTCCCACATCGCTCAAGAACGCGGTGGAGCTAGGCCAGTACTCGCAGATGTGGAGAATCGCCGACGACCACTGGGACGTGTGGACAGCCGCACACACACCGGAGCAGGGCGAGTTTCCGTTCGGCATCAAGGATGAGTTCGACCGGCTTGCGCAGTGGGTGCCGTACGTGAATCCAGGCAACTGGCCCGACGCGGATATGCTCCCGTGGGGCTGGCTCGGGCCACATCCGGGCTGGGGTGAGGCAAGGCAGTCCCGCGAAACGCACGACGAGCAGCAGACCGAATTCACGCTGTTTGCCATTGCGCGGTCACCGCTGATTCTTGGAGCAAACCTCACCAAACTCGACGATTTTACGCGCTCGCTGATTACTAACCAGACGATGCTGTCGATGAATCAAAGCATCACCTACAGCCGCCCTGTCGATTCCGCGAGTCTGCCCGCGGGCTTCGAGCGCGCGCGCGTTTGGCGCGGTACCATCGACTCGCCAGGCGCCAGAAATTACGCTGAGTTTTTCGCTTTCTTCAATCTCGATGACAAGCCGGTTACTCTCAAGGCAACCTGGAAACAGCTTGGCCTCGAAGGCGGAAAGCACGAGGCCCAGAATGTGTGGAGCGACAGCGTCTACAAGGACTCAAAGGAAGTGAACGTGACTTTGCCGGCTCACGGAAGCACGGTCTACCAGGTCCGCTGATCCGAATTTGCCAGCGGGAATTCTGGCTTCGGCTATGTACAGTCCATAACGAGAAGATTTAGGTCCGTTTGAAGGTTACGGGCTTCAGCCCGTACATCAACCCTGCAATATTCATATGGGCTTTAGCCCCTGAGGGAATGCTCCCTCAAACAGTCCCAACTCCGCCGGTGGCAAATTGTGAATCGCCCGCCCCGCTGTGCGACACTGTCTAGTCCGGCGGATGTGCTTTCACAAGCACCCTCACCGGCTGGGGCGCCTGATGCCTATATTACGTTCGACCTTTATTGCACTTTCCCGCAATCGTCCCTTACGCCGCTTCTGTGAAAATTCCCGCTTGGGTGTGCGGCTGAGTTCGCGCTTCGTCGCGGGCATGGAAATCGAAAGCGCACTGCGCACCGCACAAGCTGTGAACCAGCAAGGGATCGCGGTAACGCTGGACTCGCTCGGCGAAAGCGTCACGTCTGAGGCGGAGGCGCACCGCGCCGCGGACATCTACCACCAGTTGCTGGACCTTGTTGCTGCGCGGAAACTGAACGCGCACATAAGCGTGAAGCTGACCCAGATGGGGCTGGAGCTTTCGCCCAGCCTGGCCGAGTCGATTACCCAAAGCCTGGCACAGCACGCGCATGCGACTCATAATTTCTTGCGCGTCGACATGGAAGACTCGCGGCTGACGCAGGTCACTCTCGACATCATGCGGCGCGTGCACGCGCACCCGGAGTCGCGCGGCTCCATTGGAGTGGTAATTCAGGCCTACCTCTACCGCTCTCAGTCGGACGTGGAACAACTCATCGCCGAAGGCATTCGCGTGCGATTGTGCAAGGGCGCCTACAAGGAGCCGGCCGACGTGGCATTTCCGCGTAAGGCCGATGTGGACGCGAACTTCGTCCGGCTGAGTTGCATTCTGCTGGACAGCCCCATTTATCACGGGCTTGCCACGCACGATGATGCCATGATTGCCGCGATCAAGTCGTATGCGGGCGAGCACGGAATCGAGCCCAGCCATTTCGAATTCCAGATGCTCTATGGAATCAAACGCGATTTGCAGCGAAAGCTTGTCCAGGAAGGGTACAAAGTGCGCGTCTACGTGCCGTTCGGAAGCGATTGGTACCCCTACTTCATGCGCCGCCTGGCCGAGCGACCTGCCAACGTTGTGTTCCTCGCCAGAAACTTCTTCCGGTCTTAGAAAGCTCCAGGCTATCTTTATACTAGCCGCCGTTTTGAAAGATCGCTCTCGCGGCGTTTCGAATGGAAAAGCCCTTTCAATGTTTTGAAAGGGCACCTCTTCAGCCCGTGAGGGAATGCATACCTCACAAAGGAAGTTTGTTCAGAGGTTCTCCAGGGAGCCCGCCACAGCAGGAAAACCCACGCAGCCATAATTTACTTGGCACCCGAGTCGCGTTTCTTGCTTCTCCTAGTCCCACCGCGTTTCTTGATCATGACGCGTCCTTTACATCCTGCGCATTGCCACGGAAAATATCCGAAGATCGGATAAATTTTCTTCTGCACAAAGCCCACTCGAGACAAACGGCTCAGATGGTTACTGCCGCACCTTGGGCACACCACGTGATGTCGTTTCTTGACCTTCTTTCCAGCCACCGTTTCAACCGCTTGCTCTGTAATTTCGGTCACCAAAGCCCACTCCTTGACGTTCAATCCAACTGCCAGAATTCAACTTGATTTAAATCCTCTTCGCCTTCACACCATAGGCGATTACCCTGCGTGATCTGATATTGGCGAACCGGATCCACCCTGGTTTTCGCGTAAACGTATGCTACGCTCTGAAATTGCCAAGTTGCATAGGGAAACTACAAAATATCCATAAGTTGTAAATCTTCAATTCGGCCCATTGGATAAGAGATGATCAGCGAGGCACGACGACACTTCTCGCCCTCAACCCCTCAGCCGCGCCAGTCCCAGCCGAGCCAGATCCGCAACCGCCCTGGCCAGGATAACTGAATCGTTCAACGACTCGGGCCGCTCCAGCCGGACACCAAGCTTTGCGGCATATTCGCGAAACAGATGGTCCACGTCGTAGAGAATCTCCACGTGATCGCAGAGAAAGCCAATTGGCTGCAGAATCAGAGCCTTGACTCCTTCGGCTGCAATTGAGTCGAGGGTGCTTTCAACCGTTGGCCCAATCCACGGGCCGCCGCTCGCCCCCTGGCTCTGGAATGCAAACCACCAGCGTGGAATCTCCGGCACCAGCGCAGCCACCATCGCCGCAGTGGCCTTCGCGTCCTCAGCGTAGGGGTCGGCTCCCTTGCCCGGCCAAAGACGCGGCTGCCCCTCGCTCGCAGCCGGAGTCTGTATCGTCCTGCAGGGCACGCTATGCGCCGTAAACAGCACCGGCACGGGCCCGCCAACCTCTGCTGCAAACTTGCTCATGGCAACACGGAGCCGCTCGGCAAAGGCCTCTGCAAGCAGCGGATGCTGCGCCCAACCCGGAGTGAAATCGATGCGCAGGCCGCCCGCCTCTGCCTCGGCAGCGCGCCGGTAAAGGCCCACGCTGGTGCGCGAATTCTGCGGCGCCATGCAGATCACGGCAGCCTCTTCAACGCCGTCGGCCCGCATCTGCCGCACCACATCGGGAATGTAAGGTCGCCAGTTCCGCATGCCCACGTAAACCGAAACCGCTTCGCCACCCGCGGCAAGTTCTCCCTCCACCAGCCGCGCCTGCTCCATCGTGATTTCCCTAAGTGGACTGTGCCCAATGAGCGAGTAGCGGTGCTGAATCTCCTCGATGACCGCCTGCGGCAGAGGACGCCCGCTGGTTACATTGCGCAGGTACTCGGGAATCTGCGCAACCGTCTCCGGAGTTCCATGAGCAAGCAACAGGACCGCTTGTTTAGCCATTTGCCTGCTCCAGGCGGAACTCGCGGACCATGCGGACAACCGCCTGGACATTCTCTACTGGAGTGGTAGGAACGATACCGTGACCAAGGTTGAAAATATGTCCGGGCCGGCCGCTGGCCGCGCGCAGGATCTCCTTGACGCGCAATTCCAAAACCTCGAGCGGAGCAAAAAGAGTAATCGGATCCAGATTGCCCTGCACTGCGTGCCCGTGGCCCACAGCGCGCCAGCCTTCGTCGAGCGGCTGCCGCCAGTCGAGGCCAATCACGTCGGCCCCGGTTGACGCCATCTCTGTCAGCAGTCCACCAGTCTCCACTCCAAAGTAGATGACCGGCACACCCATGGCCTGAACCGCGCGCACCAGCCGCTTCGACGCTTCAAAAGCGTACTCGCGATAATCGCTAAGCCCCAGCGATCCCACCCAGCTATCGAAAATCTGGATGACGTCCGCGCCGGCCTGGACCTGCAGCAGGCAGTACTCCTCAAGCACTTTGACCAGCTTATCCAGAAGCAGCCGCCAGGAGAGCGTGTCGCGGTACATCATCTGCTTGGTGTGGATATAATTCTTCGACCCGCCGCCTTCGATCATGTAGCTTGCCAGCGTGTAAGGCGCGCCGCAAAAACCGATGATGCCAAGCCGGTCGCGGAAGTGTGTGGCCACTTTCTGGATCGCGCGGGCCACATAGGCCAATTCATCCGCCCTGTCGGTACGCAATGCCCTCACGTCCTCGGCTGTGCGCACGGGGTGATGAACAAGCGGCCCCTCGCCCGCCTGAAACTCGAACGGCAAACCCATCGGCTCCAGCGGCAGCAGCAGGTCCGCAAAAATAATGGCCGCGTCCACACCGAGCTTTTCCGCGGCGGTGATGGTCACTTCGGCAGCAATCTCGGGCTGTTTGCAGATCTCCACCAGCGTGTGGTGCTTGCGAACGTCGCGGTACTCCTGCATGTAGCGCCCGGCCTGGCGAAGAAACCAGACGGGAGTGCGGTCAACGGGCTTGCGCAGGCAGGCGCGAACAAAACGGCTGCCGTCGAGAATTATTTCCTGAATGCCTTCGGCAGCGGGGACGGGTTTCATCGGATCCATACAAAAGTGATTCTAACGGGTCGTGGCAGGTCCTGCCCGGCAACAGTGCTTCCGGCCCCTTTGTAGCCGTCAAGCAAATCTGCTACAGTGTTCGCCAGATTTCCAACCAATCCGAAAGGAGCGCTCTAATGCGCGACACTGCTCTCAGTAGCGTCGTACGGCTATGCCGCAGGGGCACATTCCGTTCAACCGCAACCCTTCTACTCGCGTTCTGTGCGCTGGCGTTTTTCCCTTCACGGCCGATGGCTGTTGCGCAGGACTCAAAAACTCCTTCCGTTTTGCCCGCCCCATCCGCCGGCAAAGCAATCGTCTGCATCTATCGCGTGGGCAGATTCACCGGCTCCGCCTCCCACGACGAGCTCTATATCAACGACATTCATCTTGCCAAACTTCTCAACGGCGAATATGCATTTATGGAAGTGTCCCCGGGCACGGTAGTCATCGCCGGATTACCAAAGATGTACTACGGAAGCGTCATCATGTCCGCCGGTGCGGCAATGAACGACGCACGAAAGAAAGAGAACGAGCGGGCTCGATTTGAAGCGGAGGCGGGCAAGACCTACTACTACAAATGGACCGCAGGGACCATGGCAACGGGTATCAAAGTAACCTCTGAGGATCCCTCAGTCGGAGCCAAGGAGATGACCAAGCTCCACCTATCCAAACCGCCGGATCCGGCCGAAGACGCCAAGGAACAAGAGAAGCAGAAGCAAGGAAAGTAATTGGACCCACGCCTTCCGCTTTGAGGGCGCAAACCACCGCGCCCCTAAGAAATCCCGCGCTTGGCTCAAACTGAACTCAGAGCCTCACTACCTCCACCGGAAGATCCGCAGCGCCACCGCAAACGGCACAATTAGCCACGCAAGCAGGATCGCAACCGGCACGACAAGATGGTTCAGGCTGGTCCCCTGCAGCATGTTTGCGCGCAAGGCTTCGTTCGCCGCGGTCAGCGGCAACGCGCGGACGAATGGCTGAATCACCGCCGGAAACCGCGAGGCCGAAAAGAACACACCCGACAAAATCCACATCGGAAGCATGACAAGATTCATCAGACCTGACGCCGCCTCCATCGTTTTTGCCCGCGAAGAAATCAATAATCCCAGCGCGGAAAACGCCAACGAAGTAAGCACGCACAGGAAGCCCAGTTGCCAGAGCGAACCGCGAAACGGCACGCCAAAAACGAGCCCCGCGAAGCCGAGGAACGCGATCACCTCAATCACCAGCATCACCAGTCGCGAAAGCAGAAACGATGCCAGGTATTGCCATCGCGGCATAGGCGAAGCCACCATGCGCTTGAGCAGTTTCTTCTGGCGCGCCTCGACAATCGCAAACCCCAACCCCCAAATCGCCGATCCCATCAGGTTCATCCCCAGCAACCCCGGCACAACAAAGTCGATGTAGCGCGAGCCCGTTTCGTGGACTAACTGGTTTTCGGCATGCACCGCATCGCGCTGTCCCGCCGCCACCTGAACCGCGCGGTCGGCGAGCAGTCGCGCCGTCCGTGCATCGGGATTGGTGTCGTCATATTGATACGCGACTCCGTTTGACTGCTGCACCGCAAGCAGCAGAATTGCGCCCGTGGCCAATGCATGCCTCCCGGCCGTCTCGTCCATCTCCGTCGCATTCAGCCCCTTGTCCACCGAAAGCGCCTGCGTCAGTTGCTGCGTAGTCGCAGCCACCGGCAGCACATCCGGCGGCCGGTTACGAAACGCAATCCCGAGCCCCGCCGCCAGCAGAATCGGAAAAATGAATATCCAGAAGATCGCCTCCGGCTCACGCGAGAGCAGCCGGAAGCGCGCCATCGTCAATTGATACAGGCTGCTCAGCTCCAGCTTACTCATCGCGCAGATTCCTTCCCGTCAAGCGCACAAACACATCCTCGAGCGTCGCCGAGTGCGTGCGGAACTCGCTCAGGTGCAGGCCCTCTTGAGCCAGAGCAGCAAAGATGCGCGGCACCGCCGTGTGCAGCTCGCTTACAGAAAGCTGATGAACCCCCGCATCCTCGCGATGCGACTGCACGCCGGCAATCGACAGGAGCTTCTCCGCATCCACCACGCCTCGAACCGCCTCATGATTCCCGGGTGCCCCAGGTCCGGACTCTCGGACCTGGGAATCACCAACCGCAAACTCGACAATGTCTTCTCCGCCAACCGTGGCGATAAGCTGCTGCGGAGTTCCCAGCGCAATTACGTGCCCATGATCCATGATGGCGACGCGATCGCAGAGCCGCTCAGCCTCTTCCATGTAATGCGTAGTCAGAATGATGGTGCGTCCCGCCAGCTTGAGTTCATCCACCAGGTCCCACAGATGCCGGCGAGCCTGCGGATCGAGCCCGGTCGTCGGCTCATCCAGAAACAGCAACTCCGGATCGCCCACCAGCGCACACGCCATCGCCAGCCGCTGCTTCTGCCCTCCCGAGAGTCCACCCACACGCGACTTGCGCTTCTCTTCCAGTTGCGCCGTGCGAATCGACTCATCCACAGAAATCCCGTGGCGAAAGAAACTGCGAAACAACCGCAGCGTCTCATCCACCGTAAGCTTGTCCGAAAACTGCGTCTCCTGCAGCTGAATCCCGATCCGCTGCCGAAGTTCGCTGGCCCCGCTGCTCCAGTTAAGCCCCAGCAGCTCCACCGTACCCTCATCGGATTCCGTAAGCCCTTCGCAGATTTCAATGGTGGTAGTCTTCCCGGCCCCATTCGGCCCCAGCAGTCCGAAGCACTCGCCTGCCGCAACATCCAGGTCAATCCCATCCACGGCCTGCACATCGGCAAACGCCTTCCGCAAGCCGCGAATCAGCAGCGCCGGTTTCTTGTTTGAAGCCGCAAGCCCACCCGTTGTGGCCTGCCTGGTCGCATCATTCATCGACCCAGATTAACGCATTTCCAGTTTCAAATCGTTTAGATTCGGCCCAGCCTGATGCATGCGAGTTTCAAATTCAAGGGTACGGGCTTCAGCCCGTGCATCAACCCTGCAACACCGCCCGGGCTTTAGCCCCAGAGGGAACTTGCATTCCGCCATTTCCTCACGCTCCCGCCGGCCGCAGTCGCGTCAAAAGTGTGGTTTCCCCCTCTTGCACCACCCGCCCCTCTTGCTGCGTCACTTCCAGATGAAGCGTCACAATTCCCTGCCCCTTGCTCGACAGGCGCGCCTCCTTCACGGCAACCTTCACCCCAATCCGGTCGCCCGCAAAAATCGGCCCCTTGAATTGCCAGTTCCAGCCCAGCGAGGCAATCGCCATGATCCGCACCGATGCCCGATTCTTCAGCCCGTCCGTCAGCGCCAGTCCCAGCAGTCCATGCGCAATCCTTCCCGGGAATCCCTGTTCCCGGGCAAACTCATCGTCCATGTGAATATCGAAAAAATCGCCTGACAGTCCCGCGAACGCAACAATGTGCGCCTCCGTCACCACCAGGTGCCCCGTCTCATACCAGTCGCCCGCCTTCAGATCCCCAAACCAATAATCCCCCGGCGGCAATTGTCGACCCGCTTCAATTCCCACTTTCGCCTCGCTATCTTTTTATGAATGTACTTTTCCATGGGTTGAAAATAGCGCTTTTCTTGTGGCTTCTATCCCATCGTGAAGATCACTTTAATTTCAACCTCAACAGCTCTCGGCTCACCCATCACAATGAAGGGCCGGTAAACCCACTGCCCCGCCGCGTCGAGTGCGGCCTGCCTTAGTTCCATCGGGCCATCGGTCACTTTCATCTTGACCACATGCCCATCTTTCTCAATCAGAGCTTTGATGACTACTGTCCCTTGAATTCGTCTGTCTTTGGCCGCCTGCGGGTAAACCGGCACCGCCTTCTTCAGGAGCTGCACAGTCCCATATCGAGCGTTGTCCGCAGTAAAAGAGATCGTCGTCAAGTCAACGGGCAGAGCATTTGCAGGAGTATCTGGAAACGAGTCCGGCATCTGCGTCATTGTCTGAATCACGTCAAGGGTCAGATCAAACCTCTTGAGATCTGCTGTGTACGTGTTCACTTCGCGCGCGAGATAGTGCCCCTCAAACAAGACGATTTGGTTATAAATGGTGCGAAAAGGGCTTCCTGTTGAACTCAGGCGCAAGATCGGTGCCGTGGGCTCGAAGCAATAACCTGGAAAGAAACTGTCGGTTACTGTGAGGTTCGCGCGCGTCGGATAGGTCAGCGACACGCATGTGAGCTTCGATTTCCCCTCCGACTCGATATGTTGATTGAAAGTGAATTCTCCGGATGTAACCTCGGGAAGAGGCTCTATCAGACTCGACCTCAAATCTATTTCGCTGCCCAACCAATCCTGCGAACCCTCGCGGAAAAGACCAGCCCCGGTCGCATATTCCGTTTGAGTCAAGTGTTGGCTGGTGAAAGTGCGCTTGTACTTCGTTGCGCTGACCCACCATTCTTCATAAGCACCGTTATCTTCAGCTTTGCCGTCTTTGTTGTAGAGCGTGTAACTTCCGTGAATATGCCACGGTCGCACGTCGGCGGAATTGAGACCGTTCTTCTCCAGACCAAGGGACATGAGTGCCACGGGGTCTTTGGGAAGTTCGCCAACGGTTGGTGTCTGGCAAAAGCCAGCCAGGCAAGCGGCAACAAAAAGAAACGCCGGAAGAATCCGAAAAGTAAGAGAAGGCATTTGGCAATGAGCCCCAGGAATTCTGTTGATTGCAATGAATCTTAATCTAAGAACCTACCCAACTGAAAAATGCATTGTGCCTCTCCGTCATCCCAACCCTTGAAGTGCAACAAGATAAATCAAATGAACATCTTGCAATGCATACTTAACGCGCGACAAATAAACGCGATCATCGATTTTCGGGCCGTTTTGGCCCATTTTTCGCCATCTTGAGGTGAGTTTGCCACCAAAAAGCCGCAATCGCTAAGACCCGAGCCTCCACCAGCAGCCTCATAACCCGCAACAGACAAGCCTGCGCACACACTCTTCTACAGGTAAACTAGAACCATGGCGGAGATTCATCGCAGGAAAACACCCACAGTCAAAATCGGCCAGGTTCGCGTAGGCTGGGAAGTTCCGGTCGTCGTTCAATCGATGACCAACACCGACACGGCCGACGTCGCCGGTACCATCGAACAGGTCGCGGCCCTCGCACTCGCGGGGTCTGAAATTGTCCGTGTCACGGTCAACAACGAAGACGCCGCGGCAGCCGTCCCCGCCATCGTCGAAGGCCTCGACAAACGCGGCATCAAAGTCCCCATCGTCGGCGACTTCCACTACAACGGCCACCTGCTTCTCAAGAAATTTCCGGCCGCCGCGCGCGCCCTCGCCAAATACCGCATCAACCCCGGCAACGCCTCCATCGGCAAAAAGGACAACGACAATTTCCAGGTAATGGTGGAGTGCGCAGCCGAGAACCAGAAGCCTGTGCGCATCGGCGTGAACTGGGGCTCGCTCGATCAGTCGCTCCTCACCCGCATGATGGACGAGAACAGCAAGAAGGCCAATCCCGAACCGGCACGCGACGTAATGATGGAAGCCATGGTCGTCAGCGCGCTGGAGTCCGCCAAGGCCGCCGAGCGCTTCGGACTGCGCAAAGATCAGATCATTCTCTCCGCCAAGGTCAGCGGCGTTCGCGACCTCGTCGATGTCTACACCAGCCTCGCCGCGCGCTGCGACTACGCTCTCCATCTCGGCCTCACCGAAGCAGGCATGGGCGCGAAGGGCCTCATCGCCTCAACCGCCGGCCTCGCACCACTGCTGCTCGCCGGAATCGGCGACACCATCCGCGTCAGCCTCACGCCGAAGCCCAACGGCGACCGCACCGAAGAAGTGCAGGCCGCGCAACAGATTTTGCAATCGCTCTCCATCCGCAGCTTCATGCCTCAGGTAACCAGTTGCCCTGGCTGCGGCCGCACCACCAGCACCTATTTCCAGGAGCTGGCCGAACAGATACAGAGCTACCTCCGCACTTCCATGCCCGAGTGGCGCAAGAAGTACCCCGGCGTAGAAGAGCTCAAGCTAGCGGTCATGGGCTGCGTCGTAAATGGCCCCGGCGAATCGAAGCACGCCAACCTCGGCATCAGCCTGCCAGGCACGTTCGAGGAGCCCAAGGCCCCTGTCTACATCGACGGCAAGCTCTCGACTACCCTGCGCGGCGACACCATCGTAGCCGAGTTCAAAGAGATTCTTGACCGCTACGTCGAAAGCCACTACTGCCACGGCGCCAAGAACGAAGAGCTCGTCGGCACGCGGTAAGAAACGTCGTCGGCAGCCGGCATTCGGTCCACGACCAGCCCACAGCGCGATCAAGAAATTCCGTAGCGCAACAGAAGCGCGCGGCCTTCGATCGCAATGAAAAATTGCTCGCACTACTGCGCTGGCATTTCGGCTGGCCCGCAGTGATGGAGCGCACTGCGACGGCACCCGCCGCGCAGTAAAACTTTAAGTGCAACCCTCCCGTGAGACTCGCCATGGCCCTTCGGCGGATTGGTTTATTCGCGCAGTTAGTTTTCGCTTTGCCCGCCATAGCCTATGCCGGCACAAAGCCCTGCCTCACCGCCGATCAGGCGTCGAAACTGCTTAATAAAGACGTCTGCGTCACCGCCCATGTCTTTGACGTAGTGGAATTGTCCAATGGAACACGATTTCTCGATGTGTGCACCCCGGAGACACCCGACGATGCGTGCCGCTTTACCATCGTGAGTCTCAGGGAAGATCGCGACGATGTCGGCGAACTGCGAAAGTACAAAGACATGAACGTGCATATCCGCGGAACCGTGCAGCCCATGCACGGACGCTCCGGGATGATGCTGAGTAATGCGCGGCAGTTTTACGGCGGCCCTCCGAAGTTCAAGCCAAACCCGCGGCTGGCACACGGATTCAATGCCGAAGATACCCGTCCCGCTGTCTCCGATCCCAATCTCCGCTCACAGGGCGGCCGGCGCGCATTCATGAATACGCGCGATCAGGAGACGCGTCCGGCGAAATAGCCGCCGAATCTGATTCCCGCACACCCAGATCAGAACCCCCGTCCGGCGTGCCGTCGAAGTTCGTCCAACGGATAGCGTGTGCCGCGCCAGTCCACTCCGTTTCGCACCAGCGCCAGAACCATCGAGCGTAGAAGCGCGTAGAGCACCACCGCCGTCGCCGGAGCAAAGAAAATAGCCAGCCACGGAGACACCAGCGTCTCGCGGCGATTGGCCTGAAAGGTCAGCGCAATGGACACATAAGTAAGCAGTCCAGCCGCGAGCGCCCACCCCCCTGCTGCAATGGCCAGCAGCGGCCAGACGATCTGTACGGCCAGTCCAAGGCTGGCAAGCAAAGTAAGCCAGACGCGGTAGCGATACACCGCAAAACCGTTCTTCTCCGCCAGGTGCACCACTCCCAGAGCGCCCTGCAGCCAACGGATGCGCACCAAATGCGGACCGACTGCGATGCGCTGTGCATAGCCACCACGCTTCACGATCCAGCCAAGACGCAGGTCATCCACCACCTCCATCCGCAGACGCTCAAAACCGCCCAGCCTCGTATAAACATCGCGGCGAATGAGATTGAAGCCGCCGACACCGATAGAGTCCCGCGCGCGAGGGTCCGCGACCTTCCATAGGCGAATTGTCCATCCGCCCAGAACGTTCATCACGCCGAGCATCGCGGCCTCGCTCCACGTCTTCAGGATCACCGTCGGCACCACTACCAGATGGTCCGCCTTCTCAGCCTGCGCATGGCGAACCGCAAGTTCAAGCGTCTGGGGATCGAAGATCACATCGCCATCAGTAAACAGCAGCCAGGGCGATGCAGCTTGCTGCGCCCCCATGGCCATCGCATGCGGCTTGCCCAGCCAGCCGGCAGGCAGTTCGCTGATGTGCATCACCTGCAGGCTATGCGGACCGGCGCAGCCCGCGACATCCGCCGCAACCTCGTCCATGCGTTCTCCAGTCCTGTCGCTGGAACGGTCGTTGACAGCGATGATCTGAAGCCGCAATCCGTTTGAAGCAAGCAGCGACCGAAGCGTGGCCTTGATGGAACTCTCTTCATTGCACGCCGGAACAACAACGGTGAGATCGGGTCCATCGCCGGAAGGAATCGGAGGCAGCGAGCCTGCATCGATGCGAGTCAGGTCGGGCAACGTAGCCATTCCCCGCAGGCACGCGACGGCATGCCAAAGCCAGGCAAGCGCCAGCAGCCAACTCAAGCCCAGAAATATCTGTCCCGCTAGGTTTGCCGAAACCATTCTGCAAGTATCGCTGAAAGCGGCGGCCGCGCGAACAGCCCAACCCATCCGTTGTTTACCGCATCAAGCTCCGGGCTGAATTTGTTCTTCCAGCGGAGGCGCACATCGCACACCCGCTCGCAGAATCAGCGCGGAGATGACCAGGAAGATCAGCGTTGCGCCAAGCCCGATGCTGAGATTCGAGTGATCCGATATGGCGCCGATAATCTGCGGAGAGAACGTGTCTCCGAAAAAGTGAATGCAGAAGAGGTTGACGGAGATTGCAGTAGCGCGCACCGGAGCGGAAACCGAGTTCACGATGGCCGCGTTCAGCGGCCCCGTGTTGAGGAAGAGAAAGAACTCCGCCGCAAATAACGAAGGGATCGTCCACGCGCGTGGACCAAAGAAGATCATCGCGCCACACGGCAGCGTCAGCAGCACGCTCCAGAATGAGAGCAGGTAAAGCGCGCGGTAGTTGGTGCGCAGCCAGATCTGCGCAATCCAGCCGCCGGTGAGGGTTCCTGCAATGCCGTCTACCACAGTGATGGCGCCGACTGTAAGGCTGGCGTTGGCTACCGAGAGGCCGACATTGCGATGCAGAAATGTGGGCATCCATGCGGAAATCCCGCCCATCGCGAAGGTCAGTGTGGCTAGGCCCATGGTCGCAGTCAGAAAGGCCGGATTGCGAAAAATTCCGAAGACAGTCGCGCGGTCGGTAGTCGAGCGGACGTGATCCGAAGCCCCCCGCACTGGCTCGCGGCCAAAGCCCGCGTAGAGCCCCGCAATCACGAAGCCGGGAATCGCACAGATGAAAAACGGAGCGCGCCAGCCCCACGTCGTACCCAGTTCCCCGCCCGCCAGGTAGCCGAGAGCGGCGCCTACAGGAATCGCGAGGTAGAAGATGGAGAGGATGCGGTTGCGGTCGCGTTCCGGATAGAAGTCCGCTAGCACGGCCGGGGCAAAGATGCTGAAGGTAGCCTCCCCTATCCCCACCAGCCCCTGGCGAGCATAGAAGGTCCAGTAGCTGTGGACCCATACCGTGGCCAGCGTCGCAAAGCTCCAGAGAACCGCGCCCGCAATAATGAGCGGCTTGCGGCGGTAGCGATCACCGAGCCAGCCCGTGAGGGGCGCGGCCAACATGTAAAAGAAAAACATCGCCGTGGTAAGTGCGCCCATCTGCTGGTCTGTTGCATGAAACTCGCGCTGGATGAGAGGCTGCGCGCCCGGCAGTATGTAGCGGTCGATGAAGTTGAGCAGGTTCAGCCCAATGAGCAGCAGAAACGTCCCGAGGGCGGGATTGAGGCGGGCACGGAACGATGAAGGCGCAGTGGACAAGTCGGTCTGGTCTCGCTGGGAACCTGTTGAAATACCGGTGTAGTACACCAGGCTTTGAAAGGGCGTGGCCGGGGTACCCTGTGGGTCGCCACGCCATCGACGGAGCAAAAATCGACTGGGCTTTAGCCCCCGAGGTATTGGCTTTCGAACTCTTCCGCAGACTCCAGAATAATTCGTCAATAAGTTCCGAAGTCATTGGGAGAGGCAACGAATATCACAGCGGGCTATCGACGGCCTACTGCTTCCAGGAGCGATCAGGCCGCCGGCCGCGGCCAGCGTGCTTCCACGGTGGTCCCAATCCCCCCGCGCGGCCGGAACTCCCCGCGAACAACAGCCCACACCGGATCGCAGGCCTTAACCACGTCTTCCAGCACCTGGTTGACGATGTTTTCCTGAAAGATGCCCAGGTTGCGGTAACTGAATAGGTACTCTTTCAGCGACTTCAGTTCCAGGCAACGCTCGCGCGGCATGTACCGGATCGTGAGGATGCCGAAGTCCGGCAGGCCGGTTTTGGGGCACACGGAGGTCAATTCCGGGTCGTCGATCAGGATTTCATAGCCCGGAAACTGGTTCTGCCACGTTTCAATGGCTGGAAATGCAAAATCAAGGCCCGCTTTGGCATGTTCGTCGGTGTAGCGTGGATTCAAAACCATACCGTTATTGTACGGGGCCGGAGGATTGTGCCGTTCACAACGTCCATGCAATTTTTCCGCTTCTCGAAGCCATGTTATTGAGTCCTATATACTGGCTCTGGTTACATAAATGGCTGAAGAGAAAAAGCAATCGACCCGGCTCCGTCTCTGGCTTTGGAGAGGTCTCGCTATCGTACTTGTCATCGTGTTCTTCACGACGCGATACATGCTTCGTGACCGGCTTGAGGTCCGCGAAGAGCAGGTCGGGCACGAGATACTGCGGAACACGATAAGCACCAACGGCCGCGTCGAGCCAGAAGTGAACTTCCAGTTCTACAGCCCACTTGCCACCACGGTGAAGACCGTTTATGTGCAGGCCGGCGACAAGGTCAAGGCCGGCACGCTGCTCATGCTGTTGAGCGACGTGGATGCGCGAGCCCGTGAGGCCACGGCAGAGAGCGGCGTAAAGTCGGCCCAGGCAGCGCTGGATGCAGCTACCCACAACGGAACCCAGGAGCAGCAACAGTTGGCGGCCGGCGACATTGCTCGTACGCGGCTGGAGCGCGACCAGGCACAACACGATCTGGATGCGCTCATCAAGTTGAACTCGACCGGAGCGGCCTCGGCCAGCGAGGTAAGTGCGGCGCGGCAACGTCTTCAAACAGCGGAAGCCAGCCTGCACGCATCCGAAACCAGCGCGAATAGCCGCTACTCGCCCGCAGAGGTGGCGCGGGCTCAGGCAGCGGTTGCCGACGCCGAGGCAAGTCTTACGGCCGCGCGGCAGGTGGTAGCTCAAACAGCTCTCCGCGCACCAGTGGCGGGAACGGTATATAGCGTAGATGCCACGCGCACTGAGTATGCCGAGCAGGGCAAATTGCTGCTGCAAATGGCGGACCTGTCCGATGAGCGCGTAAGAGCCTATTTCGACGAGCCGGACATTGGCCGGCTGGAAGTCGGCCAGAAGATCCTCGTCAAATGGGATGCAAAACCCGGCCAGGAGTGGCATGGACACATTGAGCGCGCGCCCGTGACCATAATTACCTACGGAACGCGGAACGTCGGGGTGGTGCTGGTGGGAATCGACGATGAAGATGCCGGCTTGCTTCCCGATACCAACGTAAACGTTACGGTCACCACTTCGAGCGAGCCCAACGCCCTGAGTATTCCGCGCGAAGCGCTCTTGTCCCAGAACGGCCAGCCCTATGTCTTCAAAGTGGTGGGCAACAGCCTGGTGCGCACGCCGGTTACCACCGGAATTGTAAACCTGACCCGAGTGGCGGTTCTCAGCGGACTCAAGGAGGGAGATTGGGTGGCAACTGGAACAACCACCGGACAGCCCTTGCAGGAAGGCATTCCGATCAAGGCTGTCAGGTGATCCCTTGTCCCTCAAAGCGACTGTGCGCTCCAGCCCGCGGGGTGGCATTGGGGCTGCTGGCAGCAATGGCAACTGTCACGGGAGCCGCGCAGGGAGCAAGAGAGGCACAGACGCTCGCCCAGGTCAATCAGGCCTTGCAGGCCGGCGAGGCAGACAAAGCCCTGGCTCTGATCAATTCTCTCCCGCAGGGCGGCACATCGCTGGCCGAGGCTCAAAACCTGGAATGCCGTGTTCACTACACGCTGCAGCAGTGGGACGACGCCGCGCGAGAGTGCGAACAAGCGGTGAAGCTCGACGGTCAGAACTCCGTTTACCACTGGTGGCTGGGCCGCGCACTGGGCGAAAAAGCGAGCCGTGCTTCCTTCATGAGCGCGTTTTCACTCGGCAAGCGTGTACGGGGCGAGTTTGAAGCAGCGGCACAGCTCAATCCGCGCAACGCCGAGGCGCTCACCGATCTTGGCGAGTTTTACAAGGAAGCTCCATCGGTGGTTGGGGGCGGAACCGGCAAGGCAGAGCAAGTGGCCGCGGAACTGGACAAAATAGACGTGGCCCGTGCCCACCAGTTGCGAGGACGCATCGCCGAGGGACGCAAGGATTACGGCACGGCCGAGCGCGAGTACAAGGACGCAATTGCCGCCTCCCCACATCCGGCTCTGCACTGGACGACATTGGCCAGCTTCTATCGCCAAAGGGAACGCTGGCCGGATATGGAATCGGCGATCCACAGTTGCGTGAGTGCGGCAGAACGCGACAGGCATGCGGACGTGGCTCTCTATGATGGAGCAGGCGTGCTCACCGAATCAAACCGCGATCCCGCGCTCGCGGCCCGGATGCTCGAGGAGTATTTGGCCGGCTCTTCAAAGACCGAGGAGGCGCCCGCATTTGAGGCTCACCTGCGGCTGGCACGTCTAAAGAAGCAAATGGGCGACTCAGCGGGCGCGCAGCGGGAGATTGCAGCCTCACTCCAACTGGCCCATGACTACAAGCCCGCACTGGATTTCAAGCGTTGACAGGAAAAATGCATTTGAAGATCGGAAACAATCCGTGCAGCACCTCAAACCGATTCTCGATGCGAGTCGTCAAGTGCGCCGTCATCGCATTAGCGCTTGCAACCGCGCCTGCCCTCCTCTCCGCCCAGGTTTCGTTGCGCACCATCGTGGAACTTGCACAGCAGAACAGCAGCTCAGTCAAACTCGCCCAGGCCGATGTACAAAAGGCACAAGCCTCCCTCGACCAGACCGAGGACGCATATATCCCCAACTTCGTTATCGGCTCCCAGATCGGCTATTCACATGGTTTCCCCACCGGCCAGCCCTCGGTTGGAAGCGCCTCCATGCAGTCGCTGGTTCTGAGCTACTCGCAGCGCCAGTACACCAAATCTGCTCGCGCTGGCCTTGAGGCTTCCAACTTTTATCTCAAGGATGCAAAGGAGCAGGTGGCTCTGGATGCCTCCACTACCTACATTGAGCTCGACACCGTGAGCCGCGAACTCGCAGCCGCTCGCCAGCAGGAATCCTTCGCCGCGGACCTGGTTCGGATCGAACAGCAACGCACCGAGGCCGGCGTCGACCCCCTCAGCGATTTGTTGCAGGCGCAACTGACAGCAGCGCAATTAAAGCTGAAGCGGCTGCATCTGGAGACGCGCACCGGCACCCTCGCAAAGCAACTTGCCGCCTTTACCGGCATGCCCCCCGACTCGATTCTCCCGGACCACGCAAGCATCCCTGAGATTCCCGCCGTCACTGCGGGTGAAGTACCGCGCAGCCCTCTCGGCATCGATGCCGCCAATGCGGTCGCGCGCTCCAAGCAGTTCCAGACCAGGGGAGACGACCTGGCGTGGCGCCGGCCTCAGATCGCCTTCGGGGCCGTGTACAACTACGACTCCAACGAGCTGAACAGCTACAGCACCTATTACAACCACTTCACCCCCAACAACGTCAGCTTTGGCCTCCAGTTCACAATTCCCTTTTTCGACTTTGCCCTGCGCGCCAAAGCCAAGGTCTCTGCAGCCGATGCCCTGCGCTCCAAGGTTGAGGCCGAGCAGGCCCAACGCCAGAACGATGTCGAGATTGCAACGCTCAGTGGCAGCTTGCGCGAACTGGATGCTCTGGCCGAGATAGCCAGCCTCAAACAGCAAATCGCCGACGCGCAGTTAAAGACCGTGCTGGCGCAACTGGAGTTGGGAAACGGCTCCGGAACCGGCCAGGGAGCAACGCCGCAACTAACTCCCAAGGCCGAACAACAGGCGCGCATCAACGAGCGGCAGAACTACGAGGACGCGCTCGACGCCGGATTCGATTTGAGCAAGGCGCGGCTCAATCTGCTCAGGGCGTTGGGCCACATGGAAGACTGGTTGAACGAGCTCCACGCCAAGCCGCAATAAGCCCCTGGCCCCGCCGCATCTCAGTTGCCAACAGAAAATCAGGCGTGCGGCCTTTGGCCGGCCCGTAAACCCTGCAAAATCAATGCGACAACCCGGAAGATGCGGCCCTGAGATAAACGCAGAGAAATCGGCTCAGAAGCCGCGAGAATGTTAGAATAAAAGGGATGCCTATGCCCCTGAAAACACTTCTCCTGAACCCACCCTCGTTTGAAAACTTCGACGGCGGCGCGAGCTCGCGCTGGCCCGCAACGCGCGAGATTGAATCCTACTGGTACCCGGTGTGGCTCACCTACCCGGCTGGCCTGCTGGAGGGTTCCCGCGTACTCGACGCCTCCCCCCACCATGTCTCCGCGGAAGAAACCATCAAGATCTGCAAGGACTACGAGTTCCTGGTGCTTTTCACCTCGACGATGGGCTGGGAAGGCGACCAGCGCCTCGCCGAAGCCATCAAGGCCGCTAATCCGTCAATTCTCATCGCCTTCGTCGGCCCACCGGTAACCACCGACCCCGACCGCGCTCTGAACGAGTGCTCGGTCCTGGACTTCATCTGCCGCCGCGAATTCGATTATTCCGTTGTCGAGTTTGCCCAGGGCAAGCCGCTCAGCGAGATTCTCGGAATCAGCTACAAGCTGGACGGAAAGATCATCCACAACCCCGACCGCCCGCAGATCGAAGACCTCGACGCGATGCC
>PKXI01000339.1:29307-29488 GCA_003133425.1 Acidobacteriaceae bacterium | reverse complement strand
TTCTGCCTGTGGCCGCAGACGCTGAGCGGACATGCGTGGCGCAAGCGTTCCACGGACGATGTGGCCGCTGAGCTAGCCTGGGCCAAACAGAACTTCCCCGATGTGAAGGAATTCTTCTTCGACGACGATACCTTCAACATCCAGAAGGCGCGCACGATTGAGCTGTGCGAAAAGCTGAAGC
>PKXI01000339.1:0-29260 GCA_003133425.1 Acidobacteriaceae bacterium | reverse complement strand
TTCGAGTCCGGCGATCCGCAGATTCTGAAAAACATCAAGAAGGGCGCGACTGTAGAACGTGCGCGCGCCTTTGCGAAAGACTGCCACGACCTCGGTCTAACGGTTCACGGCGACTTCATTCTCGGCCTGCCTGGCGAGACCAAGGAGTCAATCCGCAACACGATCAACTTTGCCAAAACTCTGGATTGCGAAACCATCCAGGTCAGCATCGCGCACGCGTTTCCGGGCACGGAATTTTACGAATTCGCGGCCAAGAACGGCTTCATCACCAACGAGAAGATGGAAGACGGCGGCGGCCACCAGATGGCGCACATCGAGTATCCGGGCCTGCCCGTCGACTACGTGATGGAGATGGTGCACAAGTTCTACGACGAGTATTACTTCCGGCCCAAGGCTGCCTTCCGCGTCGTCTGGAAGGCGATCATGAATCGCGATGTACCACGGCTCTATGTCGAGGCAAAGGCGTTCATGAAGCTGCGGGCGCAGCGCAACAAGGCTTACAAGATTGCGCGCAACCAGAAAGCTGGGCAATCAACCCCGGTGGGCGCCGGCGCATAGCCAAACCCGATTTCTCTCCAGGAATGGGTGCCCCATCCTAACCGATTCGCGCGTTTTGCGAATCGGTTAGGGTGGGATTCTCTGAACTTCCACCAGCGTCCTTTTCGTCTGGACCGAAACGCATAATGGCTCACCATAAACTCCTGCCGCGGCAATATCTGATCCTGGGATTGGTGGCCGTGTCAGCTCCCCTTGGCGACAGCTGCCTTTCGCGCGGCATGACCGGCTTGCCGGCTATTTCGCTTGCGCATCCCCTGACTCTCATCGCGGCCGTGTTCACGCCTTGGATTGCCGTCGGTATCGCGCTCCTGATCGGCTTCTTCGCCAGTTATCTCACCGCGCTCTCGTGGGCCGATCTCACCTTCGTCCTCCCGGCCACAGCCTTCGGCAACGTGATCGTGGCGCTGCTCTCGCGCTTCTGGCTTCACGAAGCCATCTCGATCGAGCGCTGGGCGGGGATTGTACTCATCACCGTGGGAGTAGGATTTGTGGCGAACGGCCCTTCGCTCACGGAAAGACCCGTGTCCGCGGCCGAATTGCCCGCCGTTCCTGTTGAGCAAGTGGCGCAGGAGGAGCAGGCACGATGACAATTCCTGTCTCTGTTTCGCCCACCAGCTTCTGGACCGCCACCGCCATGATTGCGGCCGTAGTCGTTTGCTCCACCACTGGCGAAGTCCTCACCGCCGCCGCAATGAAGTCCATCGGCGACCTCGATGACATCCGCGCCCACTCGGGCCTCAAGGGCGCGATCCGCGCCGTCGTTACCTGCCCGCTTTTCTTTGCCGGAGTAAGCTTTCTGGCACTGGCCTTCTTCTCTCTCCTGCTAGCTCTGAACCACCTGAACCTCAGCCTCGTAGCCCCAGCATCGGCCTCGCTCACATTGGTGACCAACGCAATTGCGGGTAAAATATTTCTAAAGGAAAACGTAGACCGCCGCCGCTGGACCGCCGCCGTCCTGGTCTGCATCGGCGTCTATCTCCTCGCGCACTGAAGAACCGAGCGTTTACCGAGACAGTCCCGTGCCCCATCCTTTCCGCTTATTCCTGCGGAAAGGGTGGGAGACCACGACCGTAAGCCAAATGCTCTCTCTATTTCGAATTCCCCACCGCGATCAACCGCATCAGCCCCGTCGGCCTCAAATCGGGATCGAGAAATGTCCGCGGCTCCCCAACAGTCATGCACAAAGCCTCAGCTGCCAGATGCCCCGACCGCACCGCGCTCTCCATCGTTGACGGCCACCCCGTCGCAGTCCAATCCCCGGCAAGAAAGCAATTCGGCCACGGAGAAACAGCACTCGGCCGCAACGCATCAATCCCTGGCGGAACGCCAAATGTAGCCCGCACTTCCTTCACCAGCGCCACCTTTTCCGGCTTCGCCTCTTTCACGCGCGGAAAAAACTCCGCAAGCTCTGCAAGCGCCTGCCGGAGTGCCTCTTCCCGCGGCAGCGCCGCAAACGCCCGCGTCGCACTCACCACCAGCTCGATGTAGTGTCCGCCGCGCCCCGTCTGCAGCCGCGACTGGTTATACATCCAGTGAATCTCCCGATCCAGAAGCACCGCATGATCCAGTTCTGTAATCTCGCGGTCAAACCACAAATGCACGCTGCAGATCGGCCAGTGCTCATGCCGCTCAATCTGCCGCGTCAATTCCTGTTTGCCCTCCGCCGCAGGCAGATGCGGCAACAACTGCGCAGTGGCCTCAAACGGCAACGCAACAACCAGAAAATCCGATGCCAATTCCCCGCTGCGCGTTTGAATGGTCCACCGCGCTCTGCTCTCATCCCACCGCGCGCCCTCAATAAAGGTATTCAAGTGAACACCGCCGCCGCGCTGCTCAATGAATGGAGTCACTCCCGCATACAATTCGCTCAGCGGCACGCTACTCATCCCCATGCTGCCTGCAAACGCCGAGTTCATAAACAGCTCGCGAATCACCTTCGCTGCATAAGGCAGCGCAATCGAATCAATATCGGCGTTAAGCGCGCTTGCAATCACAAGCCGCCAGAAGCGCTCGATCGCACCCTGCGTCTGCCCGTTGCGTCTGAGCCACGCGCCAAGCGATTCGGTCGAGTCAGCCTCCACCGGCCGCATCAGGACCGTAAAGGCCCGTGCCAGCGCAAACTTATCTGCAAGCGAAAACGCATGAGCCGCCATCAGCTTCGGCAGTCCATGCAGTGGCGCCGGCAGCCCCAAAGGACCAAATCTCGACGGCCCCAGCCTCGACCGCCGTCCCCCCGGCTCAATCATCGTCATCTCGCTGGTCCAGTAAATGCGGTCCGCGACACCAATGCGTTTGTAGAATCCGACAAGATTCGTGCAGCACCCAAACAGCACATGCTGGCAGTTATCAATAACCTCATTCACGCCCGGATGCAGATACGAACTAGCCCGCCCGCCAAGATATCCGCGTCGCTCCACCAGTTGCACGCGCAGCCCTGCCTCTGCCAGCGCACAAGCCGCGCTCATCCCAGCCACGCCACCACCAACCACTGTGGCAGTCTTCTGCAAATCCTGTGGCAAGTTACTCAATCTCTCTCCGCCTCAAGCAACCAGCCGCGCCCATGTCATCCGCGTCAGCCCCACGGCCAAAATAGTGAGCTTCGTCCGCAGAGGCACGCTGGCCCGGCGCGAAAACACATCGTAATCAGCCCGCTCAATACGCTTCAGCAACGCATGATAAACAGAAACCAGCACCTGCATTGCAGGTCTGCTTTCGCGGTCGATAAACGGCAGCAGCGCCTCGGCCGAGCGGTAGTAGTACTCCGCGCGCTGTGCAATCGCTTCGAGCAACGCGCGCTCGTCCGCGGTGGGCGGCGCCCCCGCAGCGCGGTGAAGCAGCGACTCGAGGGAAACGTGATGAGCCGATAAATCTTCCAATGGCAAATAGACGCGGTTCCGTGCCGCGTCCTCCGCAACGTCGCGGAGAATGTTGGTCAGCTGAAACGCAATGCCCGTCTCCTCCGCGAATTTCTCCGCACGCGAGTCCTTGTAACCAAAGACCCGGATGCACACCAGCCCAACCACCGACGCCACCAGGTAGCAATACCGATAGAGATCAGCAAACGTCGCGTAGGTATCCGGCCCGCCGTTATCACCTCGATCCAGATCCATGGTGACACCGGCCACCAACTCATCGAGAAGGCTCAACGGAATCGCAAAGCGCGTGATGGCATCGCGCACCGCCAGGAAGACCGGGTCAGCTGTCTGCGCACCACAGCAAACTGCACGCCATTCATTCAGCCATGCATCCAGGTGCGCTCGCCGCTCGGCAATCGGAAAACTCTCGTCGTCAGCCAGGTCATCGGCTCGACGCATGAAGGCATAGATGGCGCAGATTGCATTGCGGCGCGTTGTGGGCAGAGCGATGAAAGCGTAGTAGAAGTTCTTCGCTTCGCGCCTTGCGATCGATCGGCAGACAGTATAAGCCTCGCCGAGCGTGACTCCGTTGGATGTAGTTTCTTGGGTCAAGCCGCCTTCTCTGTCGTGCCCGTGCCGAGGCGGAGAAATGGAAACGCCTTCCCACTGAGTGCGCGCAATGCGAGAGCGAGTTTGGTGCGTTTCGAAATAGCCGGGCGCGCGCTGAGCACGTCGTAGTCGCGCCGCTCGATCGCACGCAAAATCTCAAGGCCGCCGCGGCTGAACAGGTCGAGATCGAGCGCCAGGTCGCGGTTGACCCTGCCAATCAGCGGCAGTCCCTGCTCGAAAAGCGACCGCGCATAGTCCACTTCAAATCTGAGCAGCGCGCGAAACTCGGGCGTCGCAATCCCACTCGCGATCGTCTCATCGTTCACGCCGAAGCGCTGCATATCGTCCTGCGGCAAGTAGACGCGTCCCTTGCCAAAGTCCACGCGAACATCCTGCCAGAAGTTGGCCAGTTGCAGCGCCGAACAAGTCGCGCCCGACAACCGAAAATTCTCCTCGCTCACTTCGCCGCACGCATAAAGCACCAGCCGGCCCACCGGATTCGCCGAGTAGTGACAGTAGCCCAGCACCGCATTCATCGATGCATACCGCGTAACGGTCTGGTCCTGCCGAAACGCCGTCAGCAGATCCGCAAACGGTTCTTTGGGAATGGAGCAAGCGCGAATCGTTTCTCCAAGTGCAACAAATACCGGATGACGCGCGCGGCCTTCATAGCATGCATCGAGTTCGCGGCCCCACTGGTCCAGCAGCGCCAGCGCCTGCGCCGTCGAACCTACCTCGTCGCCCAAATCGTCTGAGACACGGCAGTACGCGTAGATGGAGTGAAAGTGCGGACGCAGAGCCTTGGGCAAAAACCACGACGCAACGTGGAAGTTCTCGTAGTGCGACTCGGCCAGTCGGCGGCACCACGCGCGTGCCTCTTCAATTGTGGGCGCAACGTCCGGAATGCGATACGAAGCGGGCAGTGCAGCCCAGCCGCGCGCGAGTGCTTCGCCTGGGTCGTCATCGCCGCCCTGTGGTAGTACTTTCCTCTCCAGAGCGTTTTTGTCCGGTTGCACAGTGGCCGCAGTCATTGGTTCGCCTCAGGGCACTATGGCGGTCTTGATCTCGCTGCTGCGGTTCATCAGCTTCTCGAAGACGCGGTTGAGTTCGTAGAGATGAGCATGGCCAGTGATGAAAGCTCCCGCCTGGAATCGGCCGCCGGAAATCAGCGCAAGCGCCTCCCGGCAGATGGCCGGAGTGTGATGGAAAGTCGCGCGCAATGTAATGTCGCTGTAGTGGATGCGGTTGGTGTCCAGCGTTACGTGCGTATCCGCGGCGCAACCGCCGAAAAAATTCACCGTCCCGCCCTTGCGCACAAGTTCCACAGCTTCCTGCCAGGCTTCAGGTACGCCCACAGCTTCAATTGCAATATCGACGCCGCGATTCTTCGGCGTAAGCGCGCGCGTCTCGCGGATGGCTTTGCGGATACTCGTGGTCTGCACCACGTGGGCGGCGCCCAACTGCCGCGCTGCTTCCATCTGCCCGTTGTGCTTCACAATCGCGATCACTTCATAGCCTGCCAGGGCGGCCACGTGCAGAATCATCAGCCCCAGCGGGCCGCCACCGATCACGGCGACGGTGTCTCCGGCTCGGGGTCTGGAGTCCATAAACCCATGAACCGCGCAGGCCAGCGGTTCCGTCAGTGCAGCGTGTTCCAGCGGTACGTGGTCCGGAACATGCAGGGTGTTCTTGGCTACAATCCGCGAGGGAATTCGGATGAACTCGGCATACGCGCCGTTATTAAAAAGCAGATCGTCGCAGAGATTTTCCTGGCCGCGCGCGCAGAAGTAACACTGGCCGCACGGAGCGGAATTGAGAGCAACCACACGGTCGCCAGGCGCAAAATCCGCGGCTCCCGCACCCGCCTGCACAACTGTTCCAGCCAGTTCATGCCCAAACAATGCGGGAGGCACAATCATGCGCGCATGATAGCCCCGGCGAAAAACCTTCAAGTCTGTTCCGCAAGTCAGCGCGGCGCCCACGCTTACAATCAATTCGCCCGGTGCGGCCTCTGGGACAGGGACCCGCTCGATTCGGATATCTTCACGTCCGTGGAGGACTGCGGCTCGCATGGTGCTGTGCCCGTGGAGAAACGTGTTCTCGACGGTCCTGCGACCCAGACTGACGGCGGATTCGACCGTCTGGCGGCCTTTGTCGACCACGGTATCGACGGTATTCAGGCCTGCTTCAACGACCGTCTCGACTGTGTTCAGGCCTCCCTCGACGACACCTTCGATCGTTTTGCGGCCGCGGAGGATCGCGTCTTTCACGGTACTCGCCATCAAGTCCCTCCTACTCTCCGCCCCCGCCAAGTACAGGTTCAATCATAATCTTCATTGACCCCGCTTGTGGATGTGATGCAATTTCGATGGCCTCAACCGCCTGCTCAAGCTGAAAGCGGTGAGAAATCAGTTGGGTCAGGTCGAACCCATTGCGGTAGCCGTCCAGAACCAGGCCCGTCACTTCGTCCAGAATCGAGAACGATGATGAGTATGAGCCGAGTAGGGTCTTCTCGTCCACGCAAACTGCGGCAGGATCGATAGTTGCTTCGCCGTGCTGAGTCTGGGCAAAAAGCATCACCTTGCCGCCCGGCCGAGCCGCATCCATAGCTGTCTTTATCAGGGCATTGCCCCCAACGGCCAGAATCACGGCATCCGCGCCCCGGCCTTCGGTTACCGCAAGCACCCTCTCCACCACGTTCTCCGTGCCCGCATGGATCGGGTCCTTGAGCCCGAACCGTGCCGCAATCGCGTGGCGTTCAGCAAACAAATCGGAAGTAAGCACACGCGCCCCGGTGCGTCGCGCAAGCGCGGCGTGCATCAGCCCAATGGGCCCCTGCCCGATAACCAGCACGGTGTCGTCAGCCGCAAGATTCAGCAGCTTTACGCCTTTCAGTACGGTGTTCAACGGCTCGATAAAGGCTGCCTGCTCGAATGGAACATCGGCGGGAATCACCACCACGCCGCGGTTCGCAACCACGAAATCCATCACCCGGATGTACTCAGCAAAGCCCCCACCAGAGGGCGCAAAACCCGCCGTCACGCCGGTCTTCAAATAAAGCGGGCACTGCGACGGCGTCCGCTTGCGGCAGTAGTAGCATTCGCCGCACGGAACATGGTGGAACGTCATCACTCGCTGGCCAACGGAGTACTTTGTAACCCCCTCGCCCACCTGAACCACTGTTCCAGCCATCTCATGGCCGAAAATCCGCGGCGCGGAGTGCGAGCCCATGTGGATCTTTTTCAGGTCCGTCCCGCAGATTCCGCAGGTGGCCACCTTGATCAGTAGCTCCCCTGGACCAATCGTGGGCACAGGCACAGTTTCCACGCGCATGTCGTTAATGCCGCGATAGACCACGGCGCGCATAGTGGAAGGAATCTTCGGCTCGATAGAGCCTTCAGCGCGTGAGATTTGAGTCGCCATTCTGGTTTGCGATAACTCCAGGTTTATCCATATTTTCGAGCAGAAGCTCCCTGATGCTCTGGGAAGCCTTTCTACTATTCTCGCCCATCCGGATGAGTGCAGGCCAGTGCCAAGGCCGGGGAAGGACATAAAGCAGCAACCGACCCATTTGAAACTGCCCGTCGGGCGATATAAAACGATTGAAATCAAGCAGATCTTCGCTGAATCCGTCGCTCACGCCCTTGCAGCAAGAGAACGGAATGCCTCGCATGCCGGCGAGCCGGGCAACCGCGGCCGCCTCCATATCAACAAGAGCGGCCCCATAGGTTGAAGCCAGGCGCTTCTTCTCGGCAGCATCCGCGACCTTTGGGCTCGTTACAACCAGGCACTCGCTGGACCACTGGGTCACATGAAAACGCTCCCCGGTGCTGGAGTCAATCACGCCAGACACCTTGTAGGCTTTTCCTGGCTTTGCCTCTTCAATCAGCGCCCCTACCCAGCCGATCGAAATAACGCAAGAGAGCGGCCCGTCCTTCTCGACCTCGGCAAACGCTCGTGTAGCAGCTTTCTGGCCTGCCCCTGCGCACGCGGCAACCCACTCTCCCTCATCGAAGCGCCAGCGCCACAAATCGACTCCGTTGCGGCGCTCATGCTGCCAGCCCCGCACCAGCGGCTTCAGCTCAGCTGGCATTGCGGCGATGATGGCAACTCTGCTCATGCGGAAGGTGGCGCGTAACCGTGCGCGCGGAACCACTCAATCGCAGCGCGCATGGCCGGATAGATGGGAACAATGCGGAAACCCAATTCCTGCTGAGCATGTGCAGAAGAGGCGTACATCTTCTTGCGCCCCATGCGCACTTCTTCGAGAGTGGCGCGCGGTTCCTTGCCTCNNATGGCCGACATCTTGTCGAGAATCTGTTTGAGCGTCAGGTTTTCTCCCCCGAGAATGTAGCGATCCCCGGGCCTTCCCTTGGTGAGCGCAGACACGTGTGTGCGCGCCACTTCAGCCACATCCACAAGATTCAAGCCCGTGTCCACGTACGCCGGAAACTTCCCATTAAGAAAGTCCACAAAGATGCGGCCCGTCGGCGTAGGCTTCGCGTCGTTGGGGCCGATAGGCGTGGTCGGGTTCAGTAGGATGACCTTCTGCCCAGCCTTCGCGGCGGCGATCGCTTCCTGTTCGGCAAGAAACTTCGAGCGCTTGTAGTGGCCCACCATGTCGTCAAGCGAAACCGGCGTATCCTCGTTGATGACAATCCCGTCCGTGCGGAAGTGCATCGTCGCAACAGAGGACGTATAAACAACGCGCGGCACTCCAGCTTCGCGCGCCATCTTCAGCAACTCGCGCGTCCCATCCACATTGGCGCGGTACATGGCAGCCGGATCGGGAATCCAGAGCCGATAATCCGCGGCCACATGAACCACTGCGTCGCAACCTTTGAGAGCTGGAGCGAGCGACTCCGGCTTACCCAAATCGCCCACATGCGTGTCGCCGGAGATGCCTTCGAGATTCGCCAGATTACTCGTCTTGCGCACCAGCATGCGCAGCTCGGCGCCTTCAGCGGCCAACGCTTGAGCCACATGATGGCCTACAAATCCAGTCGCGCCTGTAAGGAAAACTTTCATAGTCGCAGATCAAGGGAGCAGAGTTCAGTTTACGCTGAACTTCGCACAATTTAATTGATTGTTTGAATTGGCACATTCTTCGTGCCGCAGGTAGCCGTCGGTACCGGGAAGCTGACCCCAGACCGCGGATCACTGACTCTTGATCGCTGCCCCGTTTCCCTAGTCCAGCTTTTCCGGATGCAGCGCAATGTTCTTCTCGCCGGCTGCCTTCTTCTCGTTGTAAGCCTTCACCCAGTCTTCCCAATGCTTGCCCGCGGCGCGATCCTTCCCGCTGAATTCCAGACGAGCAATTTCGGCATAGCTCAGCTTCCGCTTTTCCGGAGCTGTGGGAGTAAAGTAGTGCATCCACGAATCGGCCAGCGTGGCGCCGGTGGACCGGTTGAAGATGAATGCCTCAATCCGCTCGCCGTTCTTGAGCGTCACCGTCACATCGCCACGATAGTCGAGCGCCTTTTCCAGAGCCTGGCGCAGGTCTTCGTCGCTGGCCAGTTCGGGCACCCAGCCCTCAAGATTCTCGCGCTCCGTTCCCGGGGCGAGTTCAAGCGCTTCCACCTGCGCGCGGGTATACTTCAGAACTTCTGCTGTCATGCGCGGGTCTCCTCAAGTTCATGGTCCGGGCTCGCAATCTGGACCAGCGGAGCAGGCCCATGCGGCGCAGGCTCGTTGAGCAGATTCAGCGCGTGCTGATCGGGATACTTGCTGAAGGTCCCGCGCACCATGCCGAGAAATCCCTTCAGCGACCCAAATCCGTCAATCACCGCCGGTGCTTCATACCCGCAACTCACCATGCAGTTGGCGCACTTGGGATTGCCGCTGGGAACGCCGTAATCTTCCCACTTTGTCTCTTCGAGCAACTGCTTGTAGCTGTCGGCGTAGCCTTCCTGCAGCAGGTAGCAGGGCCTCTGCCAGCCGAAGATGTTGTACGCAGGCATGCCCCACGGAATGCAATCGTAATTCCGGTCGCCCATCAGAAACTCCAAAAACAGCGGCGACATGTTGAACTTCCAGGTCGGCTTGCGATTGGAGAGGATAGCGCGGAAAAGGCGCCGCACGCGCGCGCGGCCCATGAAGTGGCTCTGATCCGGCGCCTTCTCGTAGCTATAGCCCGGCGAAAGCACGATGCCCTCGACACCCATTCCCATCACTTGATCAAAGAACCGCCGCACACTGTTTGGGTCGGTGCCATCAAAGAATGTTGCGTTAGTCGTCACCCGGAAGCCACGTTTTACAGCCTCCTTGATGCCCTCGATTGCAATGTCATATCCGCCTTCGCGGCATACAGAATAGTCGTGGTGCTCGCGTTCGCCATCGAGATGAACCGAGAAGGTCAGGTACTTCGACGGCGTGAACTCCGGCAAACGCCGCTTGAGTTCCAGGGCATTCGTGCACAGGTAGATGTACTTCTTGCGCGCAATGAGGCCGTTGACGATCTCCACAATCTGCGGATGCAGCAAAGGCTCGCCGCCCGGAAGGGAGACCATGGGCGCGCCGCACTCATCCACCGCGGCAAAGCACTCCTCCGGGGTCAGCTGCTTCTTAAGAATGTGGGGCGGATACTGCACCTTGCCGCAGCCGGCGCACGCCAGGTTGCAGCGGAAGAGCGGCTCCAGCATCAGCACCAGGGGATAGCGCTTTACGCCAGTGAGCTTCTTCTTCAGGACATACGTTGAAACCGTCCACATCTGTGAGATTGGAACAGCCATCTTGGTGTAAACCTCCAGCGCCGATTGCGGCGCATTCCATAAATTCCATTCGTAGCCGCTAGCGGCTAGAAGCTGAAAGCTAGAAGCTGTCTTTGCGTTCCATGGCCCGCCGATAGCTGGTCAAAGCCAGTAGCGGGAAGTATTGCCGATACATGTCATACGACAGGTAGAAGACTCTGGGGAATCCTGTTCCGGTAATGATGTTCTGACGCGTTGGTCCATCCCCCATCGATTCGTCCCAACTGCCGTCTGGCTTTTGCCGCGTAAGCAGCCAGCGAACGCCCTTGGCAATTGAATCAGATCGATCGTCGCCCGCGGCCAGCAACCCCAGCATCGCCCATGCAGTCTGCGATGGCGTACTGGGACCAATGCCGCGCATATTCGGGTCGTCGTAGCTTCCGCAGGTTTCGCCCCAGCCGCCATCCGCATTCTGCACCATGCGTATCCACTCCGCGGCTTGCTGAATCTGCGGCTCAAGATGATCGACGCCGATAGCTTCCAGCCCGCGCAGCACCAGGAATGTGCCGTAGATGTAGTTCACGCCCCAGCGGCCGAACCAGCTTCCATCCGGCTCCTGCTCTTTGAAAATGAACTTGATCGCCTTCTCGACACGCTTGTCGTCGCGCGTATAGCCGTAGTTGGCCAGCATCTCCAGAATTCTTCCCGTAATGTCCACCGTCGGCGGATCGAGCATCGCGTTGTGATCCGCAAACGGGATGTACTGGAAGATCATCTTGGTGTTGTCTTTGTCGAAGCTGCCCCACCCGCCGTTGCGGCACTGCATGGCAAACTCCCACTCAATGGCGCGCTCGGCCACCTCGTGCTGGTAGCGCTCTCGGGGATTGTCAACCTTGTTCAGCGCCAGCAGAACCTGCGCGGTGTCATCCGTGTCGGGATAGAACTCGTTGTTGAACTCGAAGTACCATCCGCCGGGCTCTGTCCCCGGAACCTTAACCGCCCAGTCGCCTTTGTGGCGAACTTCTTTTGAGAGCATCCAGTCGGCGGCCTTGATCAGGCGCGGATCGTTGCGCGGCACGCCCGCCTCTCCCAAAACAAAAACTGCCTGCGCCGTATCCCAGACTGGCGATGCGCATGGCTGCATGCGGAATGTAGGCTCCGGCATCCCCGCGGTAGGCGACTGCTCAATGCCCAGCTTCTCAAACTCATCGCGCGCGCGAATCACCTGCGGATCGTCCTCGGAGTACCCCAGGCAGCGCAGCGCAATAATCGCATTCAACATGGCCGGATAAATGGCGCCCAATCCGTCCGACATCTCCAGCCGCTCCAGCAGCCACTTCTCCGCCTTGCGCAGCGCTAACGTGCGCACTGGGCGCAGATGAACCGCCTCGGCCCAATGCATCAACCTGTCCAGCACGATAAAGAAATTCCGCCAGGAGAAAATTGACTTGCGGTCCCGGCGCAAACGCAGAATCGAGTTCGCGCGGCCGCCCACAAACAACTCATCAATCCCCTGCTCAGGCGGAATCTTCTTGTACGGCTTCTTCGCGTAAATGATCGCCAGCGGAACAAGAATCGAGCGCGACCACGCCGAAATCTCGTAGATGTTGAAGTAAAACCAGTTGGGAAAAAGTACGATCTCCGGAGGAATAGCCGGCACCGCGTCGTAGTCGTATTGGCCGAGCCCGCAGAGATACATTTTGGTGAAGGTGTTGCACGCAACCACGCCGCCATGCGCCAAAACCCACTCACGGCACTTGGCCAACCGCGGATCGTCCGCGCCAATGCCCATGAGTTTGGCTGAGAAGTAGCACTTCACCGAAAGCGAAACATTGCCCGGGCCGCCGGGATAGATGCTCCAACTGCCATCCTCATTCTGGTAGCGCATCATCTCGGTGAAGGCGCGCTTCAGACGTTCGGGATCGCCGCTTTCCAGTTGCGTGTGCAGATAAATGTAATCGGCCTCGAGCATCGAGTCCGCCTCGAGCTCGCCGCACCAATAGCCATCGGGATGCTGCTGAGAAAAAAGAAAGTCCCGCGAGCGAACAACTGCCGACTCCACGTCTGCCAGGTCCGCATCGAGCCTTCCAAACCTTGGCGCCGCGGATTGTTTCGCCTGCTTTAGACTCATGCGGTTCAAAACGCCTCAGTTCCTTCAGAAAACAAAAATCGCTACCTCTTGTAGGTAGTGGGCCAGTCTTGAAGGGTACGGGCTTCAGCCCGTACATAATCCCTGCAAAATGAACCCGGGCTGGTAGGGTGGGTTTTAACCCACCCATTTATCCCCGGAGGGAATGCTCCCTCAAACTCACCTGCTGTTCAGTTTCAGAATGCGAAGCGAACAGGATCTCGCCAGCCCCTGTCACCGCACGGGAACAGGCTCTTGCCCGCCCGCACTGCCAATTGCCTGAATAATCTCTGGAGGCAGGCCAAAGCGCACATTTTCAGGCATTACTTCTACTTCTTCGACGTTTGCGAAGCCGTTTTGACGCAAATAATTAACCACGTCCTCAACCAGCACTTCGGGAGCCGATGCGCCTGCCGTCACCGCAACAGTATCCACGCCGACAAGCCACGCCGGATCGATGGCCTGCGAGTTGTCAATCAGGTACCCAATCGTCCCCAGGTTTCGCGACACCTCAACCAACCGGTTGGAGTTGGAACTGTTCGTCGAGCCCACCACCAGCACCAGCCCGGCATTGTGAGCCACGTTGCGCACCGCCACCTGCCGATTCTCTGTGGCGTAGCAAATGTCCTGCGAGTGAGGCCCAACGATATTCGGAAACTTGATCTTCAACGCGTGAATGATGTCCCGCGCCTCATCGAGCGAAAGGGTGGTCTGCGTCAGATAGGCCACTCGGTTCGGGTCAGGAACTTCAAGCAAGTCGACTTCAGCCACATTCGACACCACCTGGGTCACCTCGGGCGCTTCACCCAGTGTGCCCTCAATCTCATCGTGGTCGCGGTGCCCAATCAGCACCAGCGAATAGCCCTGCTTGGCAAACTTCACCGCCTCAATGTGGACCTTGGTCACCAGCGGGCAAGTCGCGTCAATCACCTTCAGGTTCCGCCCCTTGCTCACTTCGCGAACGGCAGGCGAAACTCCGTGGGCGCTATAGATCACGCGCTGCCCATCCGGCACGTCGTCGATCTCGTGGACAAAGATCGCGCCCTTGTCAGCTAACTCTTTAACAACATAGCTGTTATGGACAATCTCGCGGCGCACGTAAATGGGCGCGCCAAAGGTATCCAATGCGATCTTGACGATGTCGATCGCGCGTACCACTCCGGCGCAAAAGCCTCTCGGCTTGAGCAACAAAACCCTCTTCTGGCTGGGGGAAGTCCCGGCGGTATTACCGTTTGGGGTGGATTCGAGGACAGTTGTGGTCACATCGTCCAGTATACCAATCGGCGACCTTAAGTGACAGGAGAGAACCGCACGGGGAGCAGCTATACACAACAGCAAGTTCAGCACAAATCATCGAAAAACCCGATGAAAGACCATTACCCGCCGGCTTTGAAAGGGCTTACCCGCGGACCTTCCGGCCGCCACGCCATAAGTCCCGCAAAATCATCGCGGATGAAGCCTCGCTGAAAAACGCCTTCAGGACAGCAAGAAGTGTCAGGCCACGACTTCAAAGCCTGCCCTGAGCAGAGTCGAAGGGTGCCTTAAGCGCCGCATGGTGGACACGGGCTTTATTGGCTGAAGAAATATCGCAACGCCGCCCCCTGGGCAACCGATGATAACCTGAAAGCCCTGATCAGCCCGAATTGGAAACCGTAAGAAAGGATTTGCGGCCCGCCCCACAATGCCCACCAGCTTTTCCTCAGCCGTCCGGGATTTCAACTGCCTTCCCGGTAGTTCACCGAGGACACCCCGCCGCTAGAATCAATCTAGCCATGGCCGAATTCACCCACCTCCATCTGCACACCGAATATTCCCTCCTCGACGGCGCCTGCGACGTCAAAAAACTCGTCGACCGCGTAGCCGCCCTGGGTCAGAAATCCGTCGCCATGACCGACCACGGCAACATCTACGGCGCCGTGCACTTCTTCGAAGCCGCCAAGGAAAAAGGCGTCAAGCCGATCCTCGGCTGCGAGCTCTACATCTCGAAAAACGAAGACCACCGCGCCCCCGGTGAAGGCGATGACAACAACCACCTGCTGGTGCTCGCGCAAAACGAAGAGGGCTACAGAAACCTGATCCGCATCACTTCCGAAGCCTCCCTCCACGGCTTCTACCGCAAGCCCCGCGTCAGCAAGCGCTACCTCGCCGAACATGCCGAGGGCCTCATCGGCTTCTCCGGCTGCCTCAGCGGTGAGCTCTGCGAACACCTCGTGGCCGGCGAGTACGAAAAGGCCCGCAAAGCCGCCGCGCAATACCAGGACATCTTCGGCAAGGGAAACTTCTATCTCGAAATTCAGGACCAGGGCCTTGAGCAGGAAAAGAAGATTCACGAAGCTCTCTTCCGTCTCGAACGCGAACTCGATATTCCCATGGTCGCCACCAACGACTCGCATTACCTCTGCGGTGAGGACTCCAAGGCGCACGACGTAATGCTCTGCGTGCAAACCGGCTCCAAGGTCCACGATGCCGAGCGCTTCCGCTTCGACGGCGACCAGTTCTTCGTAAAGAGCGCCGACGAGATGGGCGCAATCTTCAAGGACTCACCGTCCGTCCTGCAACGCACCATGGAGATTGCCGAACGCTGCAACCTCCAATTGAACAAGGTCGAGAACCCATTCCCCGAATTCGCCGTGCCCCCCGGCCACACCATCGACAGCTACTTCGAAGAAGTCTGCCGCGAAGGCTTGAGAAAACGCCTCGAAACAGCAGTGCGCCAACTCGAGTTGCGCGGAGTTCTGCGCTCGCCTCTGCATGCGTATCAGGCGCGCCTCGATTTTGAAATCGGAATCATCAAGCAGATGAATTACCCCGGCTACTTCCTCATCGTGTGGGACTTCATCAAATACGCGCGCGACCATGGAATTCCCGTAGGCCCGGGTCGCGGTTCCGGCGCGGGTTCGCTCGTCGCCTACGCCATGGAAATCACCAATGTCGATCCGCTCCAGAATGCCCTGCTCTTCGAGCGCTTCCTGAATCCCGAGCGCGTGTCCATGCCCGATATCGACGTCGATTTCTGCATGAACCGCCGCGGCGAAGTCATTGAATACGTCACTGGCAAGTACGGCCGCGAACAGGTCGCGCAGATCATCACCTTCAACACCATGGCCGCCAAGGCATCCATCAAGGATTGCGGCCGTGCGCTCGACATGCCCTACGGCGACGTCGACCGAATCGCCAAGCTCATTCCTGCAACAGTGGGCATGACCATTGATAAGGCCCTGGAAGAAGTGCCGGAGCTGCGCAAGGTCTACGACACCGACCAGACAATCCGCGAGCTCATCGACACGGCGAAGAAACTGGAAGGCCTCGTGCGCGGCTCCGGCGTTCACGCCTCCGCTGTCGTCATTGCGCCCCGTCCCCTCACTGAACTCGTTCCCATCGCGAAGACCAAGAACGACGAAATCGTCACCGCCTACGACATGAAGGCCGTCGAAAAAATGGGCCTGCTCAAAATGGACTTCCTGGGCCTCACCACGCTAACAGTGATCGACGATTGCCTCAAGCTGATCGAGCTGACTCGTGGCGAAAAGCTGGACATCGAGACCATCCCCCCCGCCGACGAGGAAACCTTCAAGAAAGTCTTCCACTCGGCGCTCACGTCCGGCGTCTTCCAGTTTGAGTCCAGCGGCATGCGCGACGTACTGCGCCGCTACAAGCCCGACACAGTCGAAGATTTAACCGCATTGAACGCGCTCTATCGCCCCGGCCCCATTCAGGGCGGAATGATCGACGACTTCATCGAGCGCAAGCTGGGCCGCCGCAAAGTTGAATACATGCTCCCGGAGATCGAAGGCATTCTCAAGGAGACGCTGGGAGTCATCGTCTACCAGGAACAGGTCATGCAGATTTCAAATGTCGTCGCCAGCTACTCGCTCGGCGAAGCCGATCTGCTGCGCCGCGCCATGGGCAAAAAGAACGCCGAAGAAATGGAAAAGCAGCGCGACCGCTTCATGAGCGGCGCCGCGGCCCTTGGCCACCCAAAAGACACAGCCGGCGAACTCTTCGACCAGATGGACAAGTTCGCCGGATACGGCTTCAACAAGTCGCACTCGGCTGCATACGCGTTGCTCGCTTACCAGACGGCCTATCTCAAGACACATTACCCGATCGAGTTCATGGCCGCATTGCTCACCTCAGAAACGTCGAAGCCTGAGAGCGTCGTCAAGTACATCGGCGAGTGCCGCGAAATTGGAATCAGCGTCGAGCCGCCCGATGTGCAGATCTCCGGAGAGAAATTCACTCCGCACGGCGAGGCAATTCGATTTGGCCTTGCAGCCGTGAAAAACGTCGGCGGCAACGCAATCGAATCCATCATGAAGGCCCGCGAGGAAGTCGGCGGCCGCTTCAAGAGCTTCTGGGAGTTCTGTGAAAAAGTCGACCTGCGCGTAATGAACAAGCGCGTCATCGAGTCGCTCATCAAGGCCGGCGCACTCGACTCGCTCGGTACACGCGGAGCGCTGATGGCCGCCGTTGACAAGGCGATGGAGCGCGCACAGAAGGCGCAGAAAGACGCTGCGCACGGACAGACCGGCCTCTTCGGGCTGTTCAACGAAGCCCCCGCCCCAGGCCAGAGCAACGACGACTTGCCCCGCGTAGCCGACTGGGAAGAAGGCGAGCGGCTCGCCAACGAAAAGGAAGTGCTTGGCTTCTTCGTCTCCGGCCATCCGCTCGATAAATACGCTGAGAAGCTGCACAATCTCACCGGAATCATTACCACCGCCGAGGCCCTTGAGCGCAAGCCTCCTGAGCGAACCTGGGGCAAGCAGGCTGACCCGGCAGATGATATTCAGGTTGCCGGAATGATCATTGGGCTCCGTGTACAGAAGAGCAAGCGCGATCAAAAACTCTATGCCCAGGCGGCTCTTGAAGACGCGACAGGAAAAATCGACCTCATCTGTTTCTCGCGCGATTATGAGCGGCTGCAAGGGCAATTGAAGATTGAAGCGCCCGTCATCGTGCGCGGCGTTTTGATGGGCGACGAAGATGCCGCACCAAAGATTTCTGTCAGCTCTATCCAGGCTCTTGAGGATGTTCAGGTAAAGTTGCCTGCCGGAATACGCATCCGCATCAATCTCGATCGCGCAACAGAAGAAATGTTCGCCGGCCTCAAGTCTGCCGCTGATGCCGCGCCAGGCCCCGGTAAAGTAATGTTGCACCTTGAAAAGAAGGGCGAGTACGCAGTGATCCTGGAGCCGCCGGGCATGAACGTGGCCGCAGATCGCACCTGGGTAGCCCGCGTTGAGGAGTTGGTCGGCAAAGGTTCAGTGCAGGCGCTGGGCTAGATCGATTCCGTGATTCAAGTTTGAAGGGGCGCGTGCGGTAGGTCGGGGTTTTAACCCCGACAATTTGGTTTGAAAAAATAGACTTGGGCTTTAGCCCCTGAGGGGATTTGATTCGCGCACCTTGCAAGAAGGGAAAGAATGCATAATCGCCGCCTCGGGAATGGCCCGCTTCAAGTCTCGGAATTAAGCTTTGGAACCTGGCTCACAGTAGCCGGGGGAATAGGCCACGAGCAGGCAATTCGCTGCATTCATGCGGCCCTGGACCACGGCATCACTCTCTTCGACACCGCCAATCAATACGGCGCGGGCGAAGCCGAGCGCGTCTTGGGCGAAGCCCTTCGCATCTATCCGCGCGACCGCTACATCATCGCCACCAAGCTTTATTTCCCCGTAGGCGACGAACCCGATCACGGCCTCTCGGCGGCGCAGATCGAGAAGCAACTGAACAGGTCGCTCAAGCGGCTCAAAGTTGACGTCATCGATCTCTACCAATGCCACCGCTTCGATAAGGACACTCCACTCGAAGAAACCCTAACCGCGCTCGACCGCGCCGTGGCGTCAGGCAAGGTGCGAGCCATCGGCTTCAGTGAGTGGACCGCAGAGCAGATCGATGCGGCTGCGGCGTTAGCGGGTGAGGCCAGCCTGATTCCCTTCTCTTCCAGCCAACCGCAATACTCCATGCTGTGGCGCAAACCCGAGGCTGCCGTATTCCCAGCGTGCGCGCGTCACGGAATCAGCAACCTTGCATTCTCCCCGCTAGCGCACGGAGTGCTGAGCGGAAAATATGCGCCTGGTCAACCACCTCCACCGGGAAGCCGCGCCGCCAGCGAGCAAATGAACATCTTCATGGAGTCGGCCGGCCGCCATTTTCGTTCAGACTATCTGCTTGCGGCGGTCGAGCAACTCAAGCCCATAGCGGCCTACCTCGGCCTGACGATGGTGCAGATGGCGCTTGCCTGGGTTCTGCGCCGACCCGAGGTAGCTTCCGCAATCATCGGCGCGTCGCGCCCGGAGCAGATCGCGGACAACGTGCGAGCAATCGGCGTCAAAATACCCGCCGAAGCTCTCGAGCACATCGACAAAGCCGTCGGCAACGTAGCAGTCTTTGACTGATGAAATTCGCAGCCGTCCCGCAAACACATCTGCCAACGCTCGCAAAGTCTTGCTGACTTGCTAACTTGCTATCACGCGCGAAGCGCGGCTAACTCGCCGCCCCTTCTCAAAAAAACGTCTGCACCACATCCACAACCTGATACTCCGCATTCAGCACCGGCAGCACCCGCCACTTATCGAACGTCAGGCACGGGTGCGAGATATCGAACCCGATCATATCGCCAACGCGAACCTCGTCCTGCCCCGCAATCTGCATATACGCGTGCTGATCCATCATCTTCGTCAAGGTCCAATGCGAAGGAGCCGGCTTGGGCGCCGCCTCTCCCGGCCTGTAGTGCAGCGTCGGCGTCGGCAACCCCGAGTCGAATGCCGCATCCCGCTTCCCCAGTGTGACAATAGCCTTGCTCGCTTCCGGAAGCGATTGCACGTAAGCCCAAACCTGCAGCGCCGGCTCCAGGCCCGATTGCATCTTCTGCGCAATCGGGTTCGACCCAAGAATTCTCGCCTGCGCCTTCTTGTACGAACCCACGTCGTGCGTCAGGTAGCACCCCGGCCGCAAAACAATTTCGACCCCACTCCCAAAGTGCGCAGCAGAAAACTCCTCCGCGACAACGTCGTACCACGCAGAACCAGCTCCCGAAAGCAGAACCGGCGCATGCTCGAATCGCGATTCCGCGATGAGCCTGAGCGTCGTGTCAACCGCCCTTTGCAGAAATGCGCGAATCGCCGGCTCCTCGTCGAGAACGCCCTCGTACATCTCCACACCGCAAAGAGCGACGGAGTGGCGCCAGCGGCCTAGCGCCCTCAGCACTGCCTCCTCCTGCCTCGCGTCGCGCACGCCCGTGCGGCCACCCATCACACCCAATTCCAGCAGCACATTCAGGCGCCGGCCTCGCCCCGCAAAAAATGCGCCCAACTGCTCCACCTGCTCAGCCGAGTCGACCAGGCAGTAGTATTCAAATTCGGGATCCGCGAGCAGATGCGCGATGATCGCCATGTTTTGCTTGCCGGTCAACTGGTTCGCCATCAGCACACGCCGCACCCCGTGCTTCCATGCAACCATCGTCTGGTGTGCAGTGGCCAGCGTTATTCCCCACGCCCCCGCTTCCAATTGCATCTGAAATAGCTTGGGAGCCATCGTTGTCTTGCCGTGCGGTGCCAGTTGTAAGCCATATGCGCTGATGAATTGCCGCATCCATTCCAGGTTGTGCCGCAGCTTCTCCTCATACAGAACCGCGCAAGGCAAGCTAAGATCTTCCTTGAGCAGATTCCAGCCCTTCGCTGCAATCTCTTCGGGTTCAAGCGCTTCATCGAGGAATCCAAGCCCCTTGTTCAGGGGAGAAATGGCAGAAGGTGCTACCGTTTGCGCTGTACCTGGCTGGCTCATCCCTTAAACCTCCGATACGATTCAATAGGACAAATGCAATAGATGTAGAACACTCAATGCATATAGCCTATATCCTGACGGTGCACAGATGACCAGTTGCGACCTTCTAATCCGAAACGCAAAGGTGCTCGACGGCAGCGGTGCCGCGCCTGCACAACTTGACGTAGCTATCTGCGGTGAACGCATCGCCGAGATCGGGCCAAAGCTCACTTGCCGCGCGGCTGAAACGATTGACGCCGATGGCCTCGTGCTCTCTCCCGGCTTCATCGACGTCCATACCCACGACGACACCGCCGTCATCCGCACACCGGCCATGCTCCCCAAGCTCTCTCAAGGTGTCACCATTGTCATCGTTGGCAACTGCGGCATCAGCGCTTCACCAGTCATGCTGCGCGGCGAGCCACCCGACCCCATGAACCTCCTCGGCCGTGCGGAGGACTTCCGCTTTCCAACGTTTGCCTCCTATATTGACGCGATCCGCGAGGCGCATCCCGCCGTCAACGTCGGCGCGCTCATCGGCCACACCGCCCTGCGCAACAACCACATGGACCACCTCGACCGCACCGCAACTGAGCATGAAATCAATGCCATGCGCGGCCAACTTCAAGAAGCTCTCGAAGGCGGCGCCCTCGGTCTGAGCTCCGGTCTCGCCTATCTCTCTGCCAACTCCGCCTCCACTGAGGAAGTGATATCTCTGGCGCAGCCACTGGCAGCGGCGGGCGCGGTATACACCACCCACATGCGTAACGAAACCGAGAAGATCCTCGACGCCATGGACGAGGCCTTCAAGATCGGCCGCATGAACCGTGTGCCGGTCGTTGTCTCTCATCTCAAGTGCGCCGGCATTGCCAACTGGGGACGTAGCGCCGAAGTTTTGCAAGCCCTCGAAACAGCGCAGAGCACCCAGTCAGCCGGGTGCGATTGCTATCCCTACGCCGCCGGTTCCAGCACGCTCGACCTGCGCCAGGTCGATGAGCGCGTCAAAATTACCATCACCTGGAGCACGTCCCATCCGGAAGTCGCCGGGCAAACTCTCGAGCAGATCGCCAAAGGTTGGAACGTAACCCAGCTTGAAGCAGCGCAGCAGCTAAAACCCGCCGGTGCCATCTATCACAGCATCTCCGAAGATGACATGCGTCGCATCCTAAGCCACCCTGCAACCATGATCGGGTCTGACGGTTTACCAAATGATCCGCGCCCCCATCCCCGCCTCTGGGGAACCTTCCCGCGCGTTCTCGGCCGCTACAGCCGCGAAGAAAAACTCTTCTCGCTCCCCAACGCAATTCACAAGATGACTGGAATGCCCGCGCAACGATTCGGTCTCGCCGGGCGCGGACTCATACGCAAGGACTATGCCGCCGACCTGGTCCTCTTCGATCCCGAGACCATTCTCGACACCGCCACTTTTTCTTGTCCCATCAGCCCCGCAACAGGAATCGCCGCCGTTTGGGTGAATGGCGTCCTCTCCTATACTGCCAAAGGAGCAACCGGAAGTCGTGCGGGACACTTTCTGCCCCGCGGCAAGACACAATGGATTCAATAGGCTCTGAACACGTCGGTGTTTTGAAAGGGCGCGGCCGGGGCACCCCCTGGGTCGCCGCGCCGTAAGTGCAGCCAAATCGGAGCGGGCTTCAGCCCCTGAGGGGATGCAGGTATACGCACGTGAATTAGTTGAGAGATTTTCCAGCCTAGAGTTTATTCGGGACACTGTCACTCAAGATCCATCACCTAAGAGTTAGCAAAGCACCAACCGAAAGGAGCGCAGCATGAGCATCAAACGATACGGCGTCGAAGGCGGCAAAGGCACAGGCGGCCAGCATCTCCCTTTCGCGCGCGCGGTAGAAGCCGACGGCTGGCTCTATGTCTCCGGCCAAACCCCGATGGTCAATGGTGAGTTAGTCGCGGGTAACATCATCGTCCAGTCGCGGCAGGCAATCGCGAATCTGCTGTCGATCCTGAAAGAAGCCGGCTACGGCCCCGAACACGTAGTCCGCTGCGGTGTCTGGCTCGACGATCCGCGCGATTTCTCCTCCTTCAATTCGGTCTTCAAGGAATATTTCGGCGCCAATCCTCCCGCGCGCTCCTGCGTCGTATCCAGCATGGTCGTCGATTGCAAAGTAGAGATCGACTGCGTCGCCTATAAGGACCCGCGCAAGTGAACCTCAACTTAGCCACCCTCCACCCATTCTTCCGTTCAGCACTTATAACTTCAGCAGCACCGGAGTTATGCCCGTGATCGATTCTCACAGTATCTTCTTACTTATCGCCGCGCTGGTCTCAGTCGTCGGTCTGATCGTCCTGATTGCCGTCGTAAAGCTTAATCCGGTTATCACTCTCTTTCTCACCGCGCTGGCTCTCGCCATCGTTGCCGGCATGCCGCTGCCCACCGTCATTCACTCCTTTGAAGTGGGCGTCGGCGGAACTCTTGGGCACATCGCAATCATCGTGGCGCTCGGCACCATGCTGGGTAAGATGATGGCCGAGTCCGGCGCCGCCGACCAGATCGCCTATACGCTGGTCCGAACCTTCGGCGAGAAAAACCTTCCCTGGGCAATGCTCGTAATCGCTCTGCTTGTCGGTCTGCCTGCCTTTTTTGAAGTTGGCTTCGTGCTGCTCATTCCGATTCTGTTTACGGTAGCGCGTCGCACCAAAACTTCGCTTGTCATGGCGGGCCTGCCCATGGTCGCCGGACTGTCAGTGGTCCACGGGCTCATACCGCCCCATCCCGCTGCCATGCTAGCGGTCACCATCTATCACGCGGATGTGGGCCGCACGATTCTTTACGGGCTGCTCATCGGCATTCCCACGGCCATCATCGCGGGCCCGCTCTACGCCCGGCTGATCGCGCCGCACGTTCAGCTATCCACTGAAAATCCCATGGCCGATCAGCTCACCCACCACGATGAGCGGCGCAGCCTGCCCGGCTTCTGGCTCAGTATCCTCACCATCGTTTTGCCGGTAATGCTGATGCTTATCGGCAGTTGGGCTGACACTTTCTCCGCGCCCGGCAGCTCCCTGAACAATGGATTGCGCCTGGCAGGCAACGACGATATGGCACTGCTCATCGGCGTCCTCTTCAGCTTCATCACATTGGGCGCCATGAGGGGCTTCTCGCGCGAAACTGTCCTTCGCTTCAGCACTGAGTGCCTCGCGCCCACGGCGGCCATCACGCTGCTCGTCGGCGCGGGCGGCGGCTTCGGACGCGTTTTGCAGGACAGCGGCGTCTCCGGCGCCATCATTGTCGTCGCCTTGAAAAGCCATGTCCCCCTGTTGTTGCTGGCATGGCTGTTGGCCGCGGCCTTGCGTCTTGCCACCGGCTCTGCAACTGTTGCCATGGCCACCGCCGCAAACATCGTGGCTCCCATCGCATTGCATAGCGCAGGCGTTCATCCCGAATTGCTGGCCATTGCCACTGGCGCGGGCGCACTCATCTTTTCGCATGTCAACGACGGAGGCTTCTGGCTCGTAAAGGAGTATTTCAACATGACTGTCGGGCAGACAATGAAAACCTGGTCAGTGTCCGAAACCATTGTCTCCTTTACTGCGCTTGGATTCACCGCCATCGCCTGGCATTTCGCCTGAAGAATCAGCTGGCGGATGACGTAAACTCAAGAGTTCCCATGACACTTGAATTGAGCGTTTCAAAAAGGATGGATTGCATGACCGACAAAATCGCGCACCAGACCTGGTCCCGCAGAAACTTTCTTATGAGCACGGCGGCTTTTGCACTCGTGCCTTCCGCTCTTGCAGCAGCAACCCCCGCCGTAATCTCGAAGGGCGGAAAACTGCTAGCCTACGCCGGGACCTATACCAAGGCAGTGGACGGCGGCGCAAATGGACAAGGAATTTATCTCTTCGAAGTCGATCGGCAAACCGGCAAACTTTCCAACCCCAAGTTAGTCGCAAAAATTCCAAACCCATCGTGGATTGTCATTCATCCTTCCAAGAAATATCTCTACACCATCAACGAAATGAATAACTACGAGGGCAATAGCGGATCGGTAACTGCCTTCTCCATCGATCCCGCAAATGGCGATCTCACCATACTCAATACGGTCAGTTCTGGAGGTGCCGGCCCCGCGCACATGAGCCTCGACGCACACGGCAAATTCGCTTTCGTGGCAAATTACGCAGGCGGAACTATCGCCGTGCTCCCCATCCAGCCTGACGGCTCACTGGGCGCGGCCGTCGATATTCATCGCGACGAGGGCTCTGTAGGCTCCATGCACGCCACCGATGCACCGAGAGGCAGTTTTGCCATTAGCGGACACGACCACCCGCACGCGCACATGATCTCCGCCGATCCCAGTAACAAATTCGTATTGGCCACAGACCTTGCGCAAGACCGAATCTACGTCTACCGTTTCGACGACGCAACCGGAAAACTCACACCCGCAGAAAGCGCGCCTTTCGCTTCCCTGCCCTCAGGCAACGGCCCGCGCCACTTCGTCTTTCACCCCAACGGACATTGGCTTTACTTACTAGAGGAAGAAGCGTCCGTAATCGCCTTTTACCGCTTCGATCCAGCCAACGGAGCTCTCACATCGCAGCAAACCATCTCCACGCTGCCGACAGGATTTGCCGGCACGAACTTTGCATCGGAGATCGCAGTATCGCCGGACGGAAAGTTTCTTTACAGCGCCAACCGCCTGCACGACACGATTTCTATCTGCGCCATCGAGGCCAGTGGCCGGCTGAAGCGCCTCGGCGAAACTTCAACCTTGGGCGACTATGCCCGCCATTTCTGCATCGACCCGAGCGGAAATTTCATTTATGTATGCAATCAGAAAAGCGACTCCATTACGTTGTTCCGGCGCAACCGCGACACAGGCCTGCTGACTTTCACAGGCCAGTATGCGGCGGTAGGAAGCCCCGGAATCCTCACGTTCCTCGCCTAGCACTACAGTCGCACATCGCCGCTTCCGGAGGGAGCCGGGGGCTTNNGGGGCTTCAGCCCCCGGAAAGAACGCAAAGAAGCGGGGCCGAAGGCCCGGGCTCTTACTCTTTCTTTCACTACATGTCCTACCCGAAATAAAAGCCTCAGAATCTACCGTTGGCAAAGCGCCGTGGCCCATTGCCGCACAGCCTCGGGCTTGATCGCCTGCCCGCCCGCATCGCTCGAGGCAAGTTGCACCGCAAGGCTGCCGATGGTGGAACTTTCCGTCTCACCAATCTCAACCGGTAATCCCGTGCGCTCCTCCGTGAGTTGAACCAGCAGCTTGTTTCGATTCGCCCCGCCAAGCATGTGGATTGCAGAAAGCCTGCGCCCCAGCATCTTCTCGAGGCTCGCGAGCGCGGCCGCATAGCGCATCGACAAGCTCTCGAAAATCAGCCGCGCAAAAATCGGCTCATTCCCTGCCACATCAGGAATCGGATCGAAGCCTGCCTTCGCCAGTTCATTGTTGATGCGTTGCGGCATCTCCGTGTCCAGCATCAGGGACTCAGCATCCATATCCAGCAGTCCCGTAGAAATATTGCATGCGCCGGCCTGCTGAACAATATCCTCAATCTTCCACGCACGCCCCTTTGCAGCCCATCCATCCATACACTGCTTCAGCACCCACATGCTGTTGATCAGCGAGTGAAACATAAGGTCGCCTGTCGCAGCGCCCAGGTTCGTGTACCCGGAGTCGAAGGCCACCCGCGTAGTCACTGGGACGGAAGTAAGCGTGCCCACCAGCGACCATGTGCCCGAGCTGATGTAAGCCGCGGATCCAAGGTTGGTAGGAATGCCGGCAATCGCGGAAGCCGTATCGTGGCAGGCCGGGACAATGAGTTGCGTTTCCCTGAAAGCATCCCGCGCAGCCAGCGGCCCCTTCACGCTGCCGACAACCGTTCCCGCACGGACGATCGGCGGTGCGGCATCGATCGGAATGTTGAGCATGCGGAAGACTTCAGCAGACCATTCGCGCGTCTTCAGATCCACGAGCCCCGTGTGAGTAGCATGCGTGTACTCTGACACGCGCCGTGCGCCCAGCCAGTGGAGAATAAACTCAGGCATCATCACCCACGGCACATGAGCATCAATGCCAGCCGCGGGGTCTGCGAGCAGTTGGTAAACAGTGTTGAGGCGCATCGGAAACGCGCCCGTGCGCTGGTAAATCTCAAACGGCGGAATAATCAGGTCCGCAGCATCTTTGCTGGCGACAGTGCGTTCGTCGCGATAACAAAACGGCTCGCGCAGCGGGCTGCCGTCCGCCGCGAGGCGCACATAATCCACACCCCAACTGTCCACCCCGATTGAAGCTATGCCCTCAGGTGCAGCTTGCGCAGCCTTGCGAAGGCCGTCTTCGAGCCCCGCGAGAATTTTATCCAGAGGCCAGTGCAGCGAAGCCCCGCGATGGACCGGCCCGTTCGGAATTCGGTGGATGACTTCAATTTTGGGTTTGCCACTCACCCAGCGAAGCAGGGATACACGGCAGCTTTCAGCGCCTAAATCAATGGCAACACGGGCACGTTCTTGCATGACAGCAGGTCAATCTCCGTTTCATTTCATCGCAAAAATGCTTCAGGTAAACCTCCGTCCACGGGAATCAAATGGCCCGTGGTAACGCGGGAACGGGGGCTCGCCAGAAACAGGATTGCCTCCGCGCAATCAACCGGATCAATCGATTTCTGAGTCAGCGTGCGCTCGGCATAGAACGACGCCAGCCGACCGCGCAATTCATTGTCGCTGAACGATTCCTGGAAAGGAATGTTGTACTTCGTCAGCGATGCAATCACGCGTTCGCGCGGAAACATCGTAGACCCCTTCACCACCGTGGCCGGGCTGATGCCATTCACGCGCACGTCCGGAGCCAGGGAAACGGCCAGTTCGCGAATCAGGTGCGACAGCGCAGCCTTGCTCACGTCATAGGCCTCGCTTCCCTTCTTTGAAACCACCGCATTGGCCGAACTGGTAAACACAATCGTCCCATGCAGTCCCTGCTCGGCAAACAGCTTTGCTGTTTCATCTGCAAGCAGGTAATTGGCCGTCACGTTCACATCCAGCGTCGTTGCCCATAAAGCGTCGGGGATAACGGCCTCGGGCGAGGACGGAAACAAGGCCGCTGTATTAATGAGGATGTCGACGCCGCCAAACGCAGCAGCCGTCGCCTTGAGCGCATTCGCAATGGCTTCGCGGCTGCAAATATCCACACCTGTGCTGGCGACGGACTCGGCGGAAGCAACAGCCTTCAATTCGTGGGCCACGCTTGCTGCGCCAGCCTCGTCCCGGTCGGCAATCATCACGTGCGCGCCGCGTGCGGCAGCAATCTGCGCCACTTCGCGGCCAATTCCGCTCGCGCCGCCTACAACCAGCGCGATCCTGCGGCTGAACTCCTTCTCAGCAGGCTGACGGCGAATCTTTGCCTCTTCCAGCGCCCAGTATTCGATGCGGAAGGCCTCAATGGCGGGCAGCGCAACATAGTTTGTAAAGACCTTGAAGCTCGCCGGCTCCATGCCCTCAGGGCATTGCGGAACCGTTCCCGTCACTTCGCCTTCAGCCAACAGGCTGGCGCCCTCCATCACGTGAATGGCGTTCGTATAGAACTCGCCGGTAATGCGGGCTTCGGTCTTGTTCTTGCCAAAGCTGAACATGCCCAGACCCTGAATCAGAACGACTGTGGGACTCGCGTCGCGCAGCGCAGGCGAGTCCGGCGTGGCAAATGCCTTGTAGTATGCGCGGTATTGCTTGCGGTACTGCGCAAGTGCAATGGCAATCTGCTCTCTCAGAACGTCCAGGTTCGCGCCGGCCTCCCATGGCACAAACAGCGGACGTATCTTCGTGCGGATAAAGTGATCGGGGCAACTGGTGCCGAGGAACGCAAGCTCTTTCGCGTGAACTGAGTTGACGAACTGCAACACGTCAGGCGCGTCGGTGAAACTCGCAATCCAGCGGCGCTGCGCGCTGATGCGGCCGCGCAGGAACGGCGCTATCTGGACGGCAAGGTCCCTGCGATCCAGGCGCGCAGCGATCGCCTGCCCGCCAAAACGCGTTGCGCCCTTTGCAATTCCGTGGCGCTCAATGAACTGGCCAATCTGGTCGATCAGGTTGAGAGTGTTCAGGTAGCACTCGTGCTGCGTCTCGCCCCATGTAAACAGTCCGTGCCCGCCCAACACGATGCCATCGCAGCCGGGATTTTCCTCAATGGCGCGCTTCATCATCATCGCCAGTTCAAACCCTGGGCGCTGCCACGGCAACCACACAAGGGAGTGGCCGAACTCGCGGTCGAACTCCTCCATCTTCGCTTTGCCGTTGGCGGAGGCAGCCAGTGCGATACCCCAGTCCGGGTGCAGATGGTCTACGTGCGGAAATGGAAGAAACCCGTGCAGCGGTGTGTCGATCGAAGCAGCCACAGGATTAGCGCGGTACGCGCAAAGCGGGTACAGTTCCGCCATCTCGTCTTCGCGGTCTGCGCCCTTGTAGCTCCGCTCCAGTACCAGCAGCTTTTCCTGGTAGAGCGTTGCAAAGCCGGTGCGCTTGATGCTGCCCAAATCGCCGCCCGAGCCTTTGACCCAGAGCACTTCGACCCGTTCGCCTGTCAGGGGGTCGATTTCGGCGATCTTTGAGCTGGTATTGCCGCCGGCAAAGTTGGTAATGCGCAAGTCCGAACCAAGCAGGTTGGACCGATAGCGTAGTAATTCAGGTTCGTCGAGAG
>PKXI01000256.1 GCA_003133425.1 Acidobacteriaceae bacterium | reverse complement strand
TACGCCAACCACGAGCTCGGCCGTCTACGCTGGTCCGATCAGCGTTTCGGCCACGGAGACGCTGAACGCAATTGCGACAGCAAGTGGACTTTCAAACAGCGCCGTTGCAACTGCGGCCTATACGATCAACCTGGCGCAAGCAGCAACTCCGATCTTCAGTCCTGGGGCCGGAACGTATTCCTCGACGCAGACGGTGAATATCAGTTCGGCAACACCTTTGTCGACGATCTACTACACAACCAACGGGACCACCCCAACCACGAGCTCGGCCGTCTACAGCGGTCCGATCACTGTCGCATCCACGGAAACGCTGAGTGCGATTGCGACAGCCAGCGGCTATTCCACCAGCGCCGTCGCAACTGCTACTTATACCTTTAACCTTGCCCTGCCGGTCGCCGCCACTCCGACCTTTAGCCCAGGGGCCGGAACGTACACTTCGGCGCAGACGGTAACGATCAGCTCGGCGACACCTTCGGCGACAATTTACTACACGACCAACGGAAGCACACCAACTACCGAGTTCAGCAGTGTATAGCGATCCGATCGGTGTCTCGTCCACGGAAACCTTGGAAGCGATTGCTACGACCAGCGGCTCTACCACGAGCACCGTTGCCAGCGCGGCGTACACAATCAACGCGCCTGCACCGGATTTCGCTGTTTTGGCCTCTCCGACATCGCTCACGATAAACGCGGGGCAAACCGCTACAGTCGTGGTTTCAGTTACACCGCTGAATGGGTTCAATGCCCCTGTTTCACTCAATTGCGCGGGGTTGCCTGCTGGAGTATCGTGCATCTTCTCTTCGCCAACTGTGGCGCCATCGGGTGCACCGGCTTCCACGGCGCTTACCGTGACTACCACGACGACGGCTGCGGCCTTGCACCAAGACTCCAGGCCAATGTTCCCGGGATCGGTGCTGGCGGTTGCGCTGTGCTTTATCGGCTGGAAGAAACGGCGGGGCCTGCAGATGCTGTTGCTGCTAGTGGTAAGCGTAGCTGGTCTGTGCCTGTTGAATGGGTGCGGCGGCGCCACGTTTGCTACCACCGCCTCGCGAGCTGCTGTTACCTCGGCGGTGACTGTGACAGGTGCGTCCGGCTCATTGCAGCACACCACAACATTTTCAGTTACGGTGAAGTGACGCAAAACAACAGTGGAGAAGAACGGGGGCGCGCATTCTTGCGTCCCCGTTCGTGTTTCATGAGGCTGAGGGCCGAGCGCCGTTCGCCCGCCCGGTTTGGATCGTTTGTTCAGCGCGACCCTTAACTCGTCATCCCTGCGCCACGCGGCATCGCAATGCCCTGACGAAGGTTAACTTGGGAGGAGTTCTACGGCGGTCCACGCCATCCCGTCCTGAATACGAAATCGCACCTCGAATTCGCGGCCGGCATGAAAGTTTGGCGCCAGCGTAGTGCCGAGCTGCAATTCGATGCGCTCCGTGTCTGCTTGAATGGGCTTTGCCAGGAGGTCGAGGAACCCGAACTCGACATCGAGCAGGGGATTCAAGCACTTGTAGAGCGATTCCTTGGCCGAGAAGAGCAGTGTCACATAGGCACCGAGTCCAAGATGTGAACGTTGCGCAGCCTCGATTTCAGCCCGGCCCATCACCGAGGGCGCGAGTTCCGCCGCCGGCTCGACCTCAAGCAGGTGCTCCATATCGATACCAATGGCTTCGAGTCTTGTACGCGAAGCTGCGGCCGCCCAGGCCACGCCTTGCGAGTGCGAAATCGACCCCACGAATCCTTCAGGCCAGACCGGTCTGCGCTTTGTTGAAACAGGCAACTGCGCCTGGCCTCGAAAGCCCGCACCCCAAAGTGCCCGCTGGCTCGCAGCGCGCCCGGCGACGAACTCGAACTGGCGACTGGCGACCGCGGTGTCGAGTTGCGGCGGAAAAGCAACGCAGAGCTTGAATGCAGCAGCCCGGGGTGCACCGAGCAAGCCGACTTCCGCCGCCGTCATAAGGCAGGTCGAGCAGTAGCTGGAAAGCAGGTACTCAGCTGGCATTCCAAGTCCTTGAGCGGTACCACTCGACCACTCGCGCGAACATGCGCTCGCGATCCTCGGTGAAGGTGTAACTACGATCGGCATGCGGATAATATTCCATCTCGATTTTGCCGCGTGGATCTAGTCCTTTGAACATGTCGAAAAACTGCCAGCGTAATTATATTAGTTTTCGAGCCCACCGATGCGAAAGTAGAGCATCTGCGTGTCACGGCTATCAAAGACTGTTGGTACAGTTTTAGGGTTTTGGGTCAAGGGTCCGGTGAGCCGCGCTCAGCCCGGTCGGCATTATTGCTATTTTGGGGATCCGCTGCTGCAACAGGGTTCGCTGGTGATCCCATGTCCTTCCGAAATGGTGTAGATTTGGTCCGCTGCCGGGAGCTTGACGATTTCTTTTTCGCCGGAGGGCCAATGGATTTCAGCGGTCCCTGCATCGGCGGCATCGCCAAGGCCAAAGTGAATGCGCATGTCATTGGACGACAGATAACTGCCGCCGCTGAGGACATCGCCGCGCTGACGGATGCCGGCTGCATTGAGGTAGACAGTTGCTCCTACTGCGTCTCGTGGGCTCCTGGGACCGCCGATTAGCTTTAAGTCGACCCAATGGTGATGGTCNNATCTTGCCGTCGTTGAAGATATCGCCGAATGCCGCGCCGCGGCCGACACTCACATGAGCCAGGCCGGTTCCTTCGACGGGCGGCACTAACTCGAACTTGCCATTCTTGACGTTGTGATAGAGCAATGGACGCTCGGCGTAACTTGTGCCCCAATCCGGATGCCGGTCGACTTCGGGATATACGTGGCCGTTAATGATGAGCAGGTCTTTCCATCCGTCGTTGTCGTAATCGAGAAATCCATCACCGAAACCAACGAACGGGATTGACGAGACTGCGATTCCTGCCTGGTAGCTTACGTCAGTAAAAAAGCCGGTTCCGTCGTTCTGAAAGAGCACGTTGTAGTCATCGGAGAAGGTTGTACTCACGATGCTGAGATGGCCGTTGTTCTCGTAGTCTCCAGCAGCGAGGCCCATGTTGGCCACCTCTCGGCCGTCGTTGTTCAAGGCAAAGCCGCTGGTGTAACTGGCGTCTTCGAAGGTTCCGTTGCCCTTGTTGATGTAGAGATAGTTGGGCGTGGAGTCGTTGGCTACCAGGAGATCCATTTTGCCGTCTCCATTCACGTCGGCAAACAACGCACCGAGGCCGTAGTACCCTGCCGGATCGTCCACACCCAGCTTCTTGCTCACATCGGTAAACGTTCCGTCCCCGTTGTTATGGAAGAGATGATCCTGCTCTCCGACGAGACCGCGGGGACCGCACATGACCTGTTCGCCGCGGTATTGGCAAAAGCCGAAACCCATCGCTTTGGAGCCGGAATAAGGCGGATTCGACAAGTCGAATTTGAGGTAACCATCGACGAAGAGGTCAAGACGCCCGTCGCCGTCGTAGTCACCGAACGTGGCGCCAGCGGACCACGTTCCGACCGACACACCGGCAGCTTCCGCTGTGTCGGTAAATGTTCCATCGTGGTTGTTGCGATAGAGGCGGTTTTTGCCATAGTTGGTCACGTACAAATCGGGCCAGCCGTCATTGTCGTAATCGCCTACTGCGCAGCCGTATCCCCAGCGGTCGTTGGCGACACCGGCTTTGGCGGTCACCTCGGTGAACGTGCCGTCGTGGTTGTTGTGAAAGAGCGCGGCGTGCGGCGGTTCGGCTTTACCGGCGAGCGCGTCGTAAGTTGATCCATTCACGAGATAGATGTCGAGCCAGCCGTCATTGTCATAATCGAGGAGACATACGCCCGGACCCTTTGCCTCGAGGATGAGCCGCTTTGCGGGAGTGCCGGCCACGTGATGCCAGCTTGTCAAGCCGGCCTTTGCGGCCACGTCCTGAAAGACGATGGGGCCATTTTTTACGAAACCGCCAGCGGTGATTGGGCGATGCAGGCTGTCGAACTCCGCCTTCTGCGGCCCGGCGGTGGCCATTCCCCCGGCGGATGAAGGGGCGTTGCTTTGCGGTCCGGATGTGGCGGGAGCGGCATTTCCTGCTGGCTGAGGTTGCTGCGAACGCGACGGAACCGCGACGAGCGTCAAAATCAAAACGAAGATTGCATATCCGAATCGATCGAGTAAAACGCTTGCGGAACGCCGCCGCAGGATGGGCAGCGGGCCGCGCTGGGGCAGATTTAAACTCAAGACTTTTTCTCCAGACTTGAATAGGAGCGAAACCCGGATCTGCATCTTTCACCGCCGCGAGAGTGTGATTCTTCGCCCAATTGTAGTTCGGCGGGCTGTCATAAACGAACATGTTCCCTTGGGAGACTCGTCGCCTTTGCGTCGCGATCGACAAAAAACTGGCGATAAACTTCGAATCTGAGCACGGAGCGACTTTCAGAGAACGTTTCCGCAGGCCAGGTTGCCTCTTATTTTCCCTTCGGAACCTGGAGGCTTTCAGGTCAATGTTTGTCAAAATATTTGGAAAATCTGCCCTATCGACATAAACTCCGTGTCGATATGCCGGCCCCCAAACAGGTATGGGAGTTTCCTCCAAAAAACCGAATTTGAGAAAACGTTTTTCTTGCCAGACCACGATACCTGAGTCTATTATTTCGACCATGCGCAAACTTATCTTCACCTTGATCGCGTTACTTGCGCTGTCTGCAGGTTCGATTGCTCAAGCGCCCTCCTTGCTGATTCAGTTAGACCGTCCTACAGCCAAAGTGAGTCCGATTCTCTATGGCCTGATGACGGAAGAGATCAACTTTTCCTACGATGGCGGGCTCTATGCCGAGCTGGTTCGGGACCGCACTGTTGGACCCGGACGGCGGTCTCTGTTTCATTGGACGCATGTTGCGAAGGGCAATTCCGCGGTCAGCATCTCAGTAGATGACAAGACGGGACCGAGCGACGCGCTCCCGCGGAGCTTCAAGATGTCGGTGACCGCCGCCAGCGAGTCTGCGCCTGCCGGCATTCAGAACGACGGCTATTGGGGCATGGCCGTCCGTCCAAATACGACCTACACCGGCTCGTTCTTTGCGAAAACAGATCATGCAGGAACGCCGGTAACTGTGTCGCTCGTGAACGACCAGACGGGGCTTTCAGCAGGAAGCGCGAAAGTGGCAGGGCTGACCGGCGATTGGAAGGAGTATACGTTCACGCTCAAGACCGGCCAGGTAGCGGTGAGTGGGAACAACCATCTCGAGCTTACGGTCACGTCTCCGGCAACAGTCTGGTTTGAAGTTGTATCACTGTTTCCGCCCACGTTTCATGATCGGCCGCATGGAAACAGGATCGACCTGATGGAGAAGATGGCTGCGCTCCACCCAGCGTTCTTGCGCTTTCCGGGCGGCAACTACCTGGAAGGCGATCACATTGCGGAACGGTTCGAGTGGAAGAAGACGATTGGCCCGCTGGTGGATCGTCCTACCCACCCGAGTCCCTGGCGGTACCGCTCTTCTGACGGCATGGGCCTGCTCGAGTTTTTGCTTTGGTGCGAAGACCTGAAGATCGAGCCTGTGCTGGCGGTATATGCGGGCTATTCGATGGCACAGGAGCACGTGGATCCGGGACATGCGCTGGAGCCATACATCCAGGATGCGCTGGACGAAATTGAGTATGTAACCGGAAGCACGAGCACGAAATGGGGAGCGGAACGCGCGAAGAATGGGCATCCGGCCCCGTTTGCATTGCACTACGTCGAGATCGGCAACGAGGACTGGTTTGATCGCTCCGGGTCGTACGACGGGCGTTATGCCCAATATTACAAGGAGATCAAAGAGCATTATCCTGATCTGCAACTGATTGCGACTGCACCTGTGAAGAGCACAAGGCCAGACGTGCTGGACGAACATTTCTACATGTCCGCAGAGCAGTCGTTTGCCGACGCCGGCCACTACGATAAGTACGACCGCAGCGGTCCGAAGATATTTGTGGGCGAATGGGCCACGCGCGAGGGATCACCCACCCCGAATCTCGGGGCCGCGTTGGGCGATGCCGCCTGGATGACAGGCATGGAACGGAATACCGACATGGTGATCATGGCAAGCTATGCACCGCTGTTGGTGAATGTGAACCCTGGCGGCATGCAGTGGGAGTCGGATCTGATTGGCTACGATGGTCTCACAAGCTACGGCTCACCAAGCTATTGGGCCCAGGTGATGTTCGGCAATCACCTTGGCACTGAGGTGGTCGATACCAAGCTTGAAGGCGCCGGTCCGCGCGTTTATGCCTCGACGACGCGCGACGATAAATTGCACAAAGTGTACGTGAAGGTTGTGAACGGGTCTTCGGAGATGCAGCGCATCAATTTCACGCTTAATGGCGTCACGAGCGTTAAACCAGATGCTCTGCTGGTTACAATGAGCGGGAAATCGCCAAGCGCGACCAACACAATCCTGCATCCAGATGCTATTAAACCGATCGACCACCGCGTCAAGATTGAAGGGCTGAAGTTTGTGCGAAGCTTTGAGCCGTACTCGATCAACGTGCTGGAGATGAGCTACTAAGTTTTAGGGCCCAATCTAGAGCGGTTCCACAATTCACGTGCCCTTTCTGGCATCGTGCGAGGTGGCATTTTCTTAAGGAAAATGCCACTGGACGGCAGTGGCTTCAGGGTACAGCAATTGTGGAATCGCTCTAATTGGTGGCCGGCGGTTCGCTAGTCGATTCCGCCGGCTTTCCTTTGTCCTGAGCCGCCTTCAGTTTGGTAAAGATCGAATCGTTCTCGGCTTTATGCAGGCTGCTTGTTTTGTCGAATTCGACCTTCGCCTCATCTTTTCTTCCCATGGACTGATAGAGTCGCGCCAGCCTCCAATGGACGTTGGCGTCCTCGGGAGTCAGCTTGACGGCGGTCTTGAACTCGCGAAGCGCGTCTTCGCGGCGGCTGCTGCTCGCATAGATGGCGCCGAGATCCATGTGTGCCCGAGCATTATTTGAGTCGAGCTGGATCGCCTTCTCAACGAGTGGGAGAGCATCGTCGGACTTGCCAAGTTGAATATCGCAGTCCGCCAGGAATGTGAGGGCCTGCGGGTTGTCTGGAACGTTGACAAGCTCGGCCTGGAATTCCCTGGCGGCCTCTTCGAACTGGTTCTGCGTCCATAGCAAGTAGCCCAACCCGAAGTGCGCGTTGGGCAATCTGGGATCAGCTTTTACCGCGGCGCGAAATTGCTCGATCGCGCCATTCGTGTTCTTCATTTCATCGAGAGCTTCTCCGGCAAGCATGTCGGCTTCGGCCGATTCGGCGTTCAGGGTGAGGATTTCCTGATAGACGTCTAGAACGCACTGGTATTGCCTGGCCTGAAGGCAGCTCTGTGCCAGCGACATACGGAAAGGCAGATTCTGCGGGTCGTGAGCTGTGGCCGTCTTAAAAAAGGGAATTGCAGCCGCGTATTCTCCGATAGAGTAGTGAGCGAGACCGATCAGGGTTGACACGCGCAGGCTATCCGGCGACTCCGCGGGAAGGCTTTTGAGCAGCGGCGTGAAGGTCACGATGGCTTCCTTCATCGCTCCCGACTTAAAGAGCGAGAGGCCGAGATTCAATCGCAGCCCGGGCATGCGAGGATCCAGTGCCAATGCTTTGCGATAGAGCGGTACGGCTTCCTTGTAATGCTCCTGGCGCGCCTCAAGGAGTCCAAGGTGCGCATAAGCCTCAGCGCTCGCTGGATGCCCAGTCAGGAACTTGTGCCACTCTGATTCGGATTCAGCATATTGTCCCGTCTGCTCGAGTCGGATTGCGGTGTCCCGATGGTCGCTGGTCGCAGTTGTGGCCTGGCCATAGCAGCCGGCGGTGCTTAAAAGGAGCGTCAGGCAAATTCCAAATCGAGCTCGAAACTTCACCAAAATACCTCTGTTGATATTCTCTCGCTCTATAGANNTGCCACGCCCGCGGTTAAAGCAATCCGCAATCTAGAAGTGGAATTTTCCACCTAGTTCCAGAATGCGATTGCTGTAGACGGAGGTAATCTGACCGAAGTTGCTGTCGTGATTGCTCGCATCCATACCGGCGAATTGGGTGTGGTTGAAGGTATTGAACGACTCAAACCGCAGCTCGATGTTCGGTCCTTCGTGGCCCGTGAGCGGGATGGTTTTCGTCAGGCTGAGGTTGAAGTTGATCAGGTGAGGCCCGACCACGTTATCCTTGCCGGCAGCGCCAAATCCCTGACCAGTGCCGCCAGCCCATGGAGCAACCGGATCCGCATAGGAACTGGTGCTGAACCAGGCCGTCTGTTTATGGGGATAGGTAATTGGCGCGATCAGGTTCGGACGGTTGCTGGTGCCGCCGCCCAAGCCAAGCGTGTCGCTGCCACTGTACGCGATGTTCTGCGGAGTCCCGCTCTCTGCAACAGTCACGCCCGAGATGCCCCATCCACCGATGATCGCCTTGGCTGCCATATTCGAGCCGTGCTGGTAGAAAGGAAGAGCGTAGACATAGCTCACGTTGAAGATTTGACGCCGGTCAAATCCTCCGGAACCCCGGGCATAGCGGGTGTTGAAGGGGTTGGGGAGACCGCCGAGATCGTTGGTCACGTCGTCGATAAGGTGAGACCAGGTATACGCCAGTTGGGTGGTAAGACCCCACTTGTTCTCAAAGCGTACACCGGTCTGCAGCGAGTGGTAGCTGGTGTTGGTTTCCTGCTCCTCCTGGGTTATGCCGGAAAATCCGGGGAACTGCCTGTAAATGTTTGAAATCAGTGTACCCGCCGCTACACCCTGCCGGGTCGCATAGCTGCCGTTGGTTTGAAGCGGCAGTGTGTTGATCGCGCGATCATCGTTCTGATCCCAACCGGTTGAGCCGACATACTGCAGTACTGCTACCACTGACGGCATTACCTGCTGCTGGACTCCAAAACTCCAGTCTCCGGTGCCTTCAGGCGGATAGTTGTACTTGATGTTTGTAAGCGACGACGGGAAGGACTGGGAGGACGTTTGCCCTGTCAAAACACTGGTCTTGGGGTTCGAGAAGAGCACGCTCGTGGCGGAAGGCTGGTAGGCAAAGGGCGGGTTCAAAGCAGCGTTGTATACATCGTTGCCCTGAACGCGCTCATAGAACATGCCCATACCACCGCGAAGAACGGTCTTTTGGTTCCCGAAGAGGTCATAGGTAAAGCCCAGGCGCGGCTGGAAGGTATAGTACCGGTTTTGAACGTTGCCACGCGGGAAGCCGTTCACGCCCGCTTCCTTGATTCCATTCAGGTAAAACAGCTCGCTGCCAGTGGCGGCGAATGTGGTCAGCTGTGTGGGGTCGAGAGTGCCGCTTGCCTGCACGGGGTTGGGCAACGAAGTGTTGTAGTCCCCAATCACGAAGTTGGCAAACTTGTCGTACCGCTCGAATGCATGCGGCATTCCGTCATAACGGAGTCCAATGTTCAGCGTCAGCCGTGGAGACACGTGCCAGTTATCCATTCCATAGCCGCTGTAGTTGTTGTTGACCCAGTGCTTGCCGTAGAGGTACTCAAGCTGGCTGAAGCTGGACGCCATGCCCATCACAAAGTTGACAATGGAGTCGCCGGAGAATGAGCTCGAGTTGAATGCCGCCGTTCCCTGGGTGTTTGCCTGCAGTTGCTGGTTCTTGTAGTCGTGCAGCCAGCTTACGCCGAACTTGAACTGGTGCCGGCCCTTGGTCCATGAGAGATCGTCCCGGTACTGGAAGCCCTCATAGCCATTCGTCCACGGGAAGTAACTTGGACTCCAGGTGGTGTTGAGCGGCGAGCCCTGAAGCTGAATTTCGGGCAAGCGCTTCATCAGGTTGTTTGCAAGCGGGAAGAAGCTGGTAGCGTTATACCCGGTCGGCATCGTAAACGAATTGCCGGCGCCGGCTACCGGCGTGAGGGAGATCTTGTTCCCGCTGTAAAAGACGCCCGTCTCGTTGAGCAGCGAAGACGAGTACGTCTGCGTGAGCTTGATTACCGCGGTATACGAGGGGTTACCCATCAAAGTTCCCACGGTCGGGTAGCTGCTGTCGCCCCACAGTGGCGGGAAGAAGGTCTTGGCCATCGCGTCATGAAGGTAGTGCCCCATCAACTGCATCTTGGGAGTGATGGCGTGATCGATGCGCACTACATCTTCCCGGATGTTCTCCGGCGCGTTGATCGACGCGATGTATTGAGTACCGTTGTTGTAATTCGGCTTCGGGAAGGTACCCGCATTCAACTCCAGGACCGCATTCTGATCGATCATGTTCAGCGGGATCAAGTAAGTGCCGTTGGGATTCTTGTTGAATGGCTGCCCTGCCGTCAATCCATCAGCCGTAACAAGCGCATTGAACGCCGCGTTGTTGGGCAGAACGGGGACGATCGGGACTTTAGCCGTTGCCGACTGAAGAGTGTAGTTGAAGGGCTGTCCTGCCGTAGGGAAGTTTGCTGCAAGAAGATCGTTGGTGACCGAGGGAGAACTGCCCTGGATCAGCCTGCGCCATTCTTCATTCCAGAAGAAGAAGGTCCGGTTGCGGGCGTCATTATAGACATGAGGAATCCACAAAGGGCCGCCGATGTTGCCGCCGGGCTCGTTCAGTTGGAAGGTAGGCCGCGACTTGCCGCCTCTCTTCAGGAAGTAATCGTTGGCATTATAGTCCGTGTTCCGGTTGAACTCGTAGAGTTCTCCGTGGTACTTGCGCGTGCCGGACTTGAGCACCATCACGATGGTTCCGCCCGAGCCGATACCGTAATCAGCCGAGTAATTGCTTCCAAGGGTCTGGAACTCGCCAATCGCATCCTGCGAAGGGAGATTCATAAAGCAGCCGCCGCAGCCGCGGTCGTTCTGTTCAGCTCCATCCAGCAGATAGATGTTGTGTGTTTGACGTTGTCCGTTGAAGCTGATGGCGTTCGAAGATGTAAGTGCATCAATGCCACCAAACGCGGGCAGAGTGCTTGAAACTCCAAGCCCAAGAGCCGCAAGCCCAACCACGTTGCGGCCATTCGTAGCCAATTGCCTGACCTGTTCTCCGCTGATCAGCGTGCTGATTTCGCTGGTCTCTGTCTGAACCTGCAAGGCGTCCGCCTCAATAGTGATCGTTTGTTCCTGGCTGCCGACCGTGAGGGCGACGTTTTCTTCCAGGGATTGAGCAACGTTCACCACGATGCCGGTCCTGACGAACTTTTGAAAACCTGGCGCCGTGGCGGTGAGTGTGTAAGTGCCAACACCGACGTTTCCGAAACGGAAGGATCCCACGGAGTTCGCCGTGGTGTCTCTCGTCTGAGTGGTTGCGGTATTGGTGATAGCAATTGTCGCATTGGGTAACAGAGCTCCGGTGTTATCCGCGACGGTTCCGGAGATGGTGGCGTTATCTTGTGCACCTGCCTGAGGCGCGAGAACCAGGGCAAGAGCTACGAATGCTACACATAGCACTCCCAATCCCCTCAGTCGCTGGCCAGCCAGGTGCATCCCTGCTACAGAGAAAGTTTGCATCAAAGAGCGATTCATGGTTTGTCTCCTAAGCAATCGTTTACTCGACTTACCGTCCGCCACTCTGCTCACTAGTAGGCACTGCGTTTCGCAGTGGAGTAGTCGGTACGATCAGTTCGATCCGGGTGACTTTTTCGCCGGGACGAGGACCGCCGCGATGAATATAAGGCTGTACGCTGGGTACCGATTCGAGATCAGATGCCGGGTATTGGGCATTCCAATTTCTCCTCCGCAATGACTTGCGACCACCTTACGATCCAGGAAGTTGCAGATGCGTTCGAAAACCTGCAAACCTCACTTCGCTGCAGTACAAAACCGAATAGTCCGGAAGAACCCCAGTGCGACAAGCGCCGATTGCGCCAGTGTCCCGACAACGTCCGTTGAAGAAATCCAAATTCGGAGCTTACAGACTCCGTTCCGCGTTGCCAGCCTTGGAAATCTCGCAGCGGAACTCAGCACCCTGTCCAATATCGAATATCGAACTTCGGGTTACTGTCCCCCCGGAGAAGGCACTTCGCGAATCTGGTCGGCCCGCGCGAAGCCCTAGTTTAACACCCGCGAGAATATGTTTTCTCCAACGGCAAAAATTATCGAACCACGACTCTGAGCTTGTCAATAACATTTTGAGGGAAAGCTCTCCTTATTCTCATGTCAGGGTTTAAGTAAATCCGTTTACCGAACGGCTCCCAATCTACTGTTGTGCATGCGGTCTACGGCACGGGAGGCAGGTCCTCGTCCTTGGTAAACGCTTTCTAAGGTTTCCCCAGATTGTCCAGTTTTGGGGTCCAACCTGGAATGCAAGACTGCGTTCAGCACCGGGGTCTCGCGTGGAACATTGGAACTTGCCCGATTCGACACAGTCTAGAGGGGTTGGTGGGTGTGGTCCGCGAATGTTTGCTCTAAACACGTCAAGGCGCCCCAGCCCGGGCTTGTTTTTCTACCGGATGATGCGGACGCCCCAGCAGAACCTCAGAGGGCCAGTATCGGCGCTGCTCCCCGCAGAGCGGACAGGCAATGATAATCGACTGAAAAGGAAAGACCTTGACACCGGCCGGTATGTCGCGCCGACACCGCTTGCAAGTGACTACGAACTGCTCTCGCTCCTGAATTCCGAAGGCCGTGACAGAAGCAGTATAGCGAAAATATGGCGAAAGTCTACCTGACGAAACGATGCGGGCCGTTGGGGCTGATGGAATGGGGTGGCCGGGAAGGCGTTGGTGCAAGCCAGGAACCCAGATCCATGGCAGGCTGCAACGAGGAAAGATCGCGAACAGTACAAAGGCCTGGAGCATGATCGCGACCTGGAATTCCGGTGAAATTGGAGTGAACTCCGAACTCATTTTTGAAAGCCAGCCAGACGACGCCTGACGCCAAGTGTGCACGGGAAGGCCAGGAACGCCACGAAGGCGAGAATCCTGAGCAGCACGGGCCACCCGGTTACCGCAACATACGCAGCCGCTGCCAACTCGGCGGTCCAGCCGAGAAGCAGACATACGAGCGCGACCTTCAACAGCCGTGGCTGACATGAGCGGCAGTTTTCGCGGACCACTCGTCCATGTGCGCCTCGCCCGAATTTTCTAAACCTGATGTTGAGGCGCTTTATGCTTCTTCTGGCCAAGCTTTCTCGAGACGGCTGAGTTGCGGCAGGTAGGTCAATGTGGCAAACTCGCAAACGGAGGGATGCGCATGCAATCCGCAAAACTGTTGTTGCTTGCCGGCGACTTTGTTGAAGATTACGAAATTATGGTTCCGTTCCAGGCTCTGCAGATGGTGGGTCACAAGGTTGATGCGGTTTGTCCCGGCAAGAAAAGCGGCGACATTATCCGTACGGCAATCCATGATTTTGAAGGTGATCAGACGTATACGGAGAAGCGCGGGCATAACTTTGTCTTGAATGCGACCTTCGACGAGATCAAAGTCGAAGACTACGACGGCTTGGTAATTCCGGGCGGTCGCGGGCCAGAGTATCTGCGACTGAATGCCAAGGTGCTTGATGTTGTCCGGCACTTTGACAAGGCGGGGAAGCCCATCGCGGCACTCTGCCACGGGCCCCAAATATTGGCGGCGGCGGGCGTCCTCAAGGGTCGCAAGCTAAATGCGTATCCGGCCTGCGCGCCGGAGGTGGAGCTTGCCGGTGGGACGTTCGTACCGGTCGATTTTTCCGACGCGGTTGTGGATGGAAACCTGGTTACTGGTCCGGCCTGGACTGCGCATCCTGCGTGGCTTGCCAAGTTTCTCAAGGTACTGGAAGCCCACCTTTCAGCTTGAATCGTTTTTGATAGCGTCGCACGAGAGCGGAGCCTCCACTCCTTTAGCGGGAGTGTTGCAGGCGAGTTGGCCACGGCGGCTGGCTTTTGTGTCGCCAACGCCTCGTGCTTGTTGATTCGCAATCAGGTCCTTGTCCATGACCGCTTGATTGCGTAATAAGGATTATGACGATTGGGTGCCCCAGGTCCGGGGTCCCCAAGGACAGGTCTTCGTCCTTGGGGTGGAGGTCCCGAATCTGGGCCCTGGAAGAGTACAAATCCACACGGCCACAGTACTAGTACCTTGGCTGTTTGATTTGGTAATTGCTAATGGACGAACGCGGGCGTGGACGCCCGCGCTACATTCCGGCGATTACATAATCACGCGGTCATGGTACTAGTCGCACTTTGCATTGTGGAGACGTCCGGTTCGGTGCTTTGGGGGCAGAGTCAAGCAGCCAGCATCGTAGGCGTGGTGACTGGTTCAGATGGCAATGCAATTCCGAATGCAACGATTTCGGTAAGCAGTCCGGCGTTGCAACTTACAAAGTTGACCACAAAGACAGATTCACAAGGCGCCTACAAGTTTCCAAATCAACAGTGCTGCGCTTGGTCAAGGGGCCACAACTGTCAGGATGGGGCCGTTTGGTCAGTTTCGGGGCCCGGTGATAAGCATTCTCAATGCGAAAACTGCTAAAGTGTTCACATTGCATGACAAGTACGATTTGGAGCTGAACTTTCAGGCGTACAACTTCCTGAACAACAGCTCCGCTGTTTCAACGACTATTTAAACAGTCCGACCACGTTCAATGTAGTCACAAGTATTNNGGATACAGGGAGAGACTCATGAAGTTCTGGGGTTTGATTTTCGCTTTGCTGGCGTTTACCGGCTTTGGAGCCGCTCAGTCGCTGAACTGCAATCTGCAGGATTACAAGAGCATCGATGGCATTAAGGTTGTGGCAAGCGCCGACTCTGTTGAGTTGACCTGGGAAGGGGAGGCGGGCGCGCAGCTCCGGGCGGCGTTTACCCTCCGAGACGGCCAGCCGGTGGTTAAGGAACTCGCGGCGCGAAAGGGCGACGGCGAGTGGATCGTGCTTGGCAAAGATCTGACACCTCAGTTCGAAGTGACCACTGGGCGGCGGCGCATTGACTCGGTCGAGCTGAATAACTTGAAGCACTATAACCTGGACACTCCCGAGAATGAGGAGATGTACAAGTGGTTTGTGTTCTGGGATGCACCATTGGCGATTCCAGGAACGCAGCGTCTGTCGAGTGCTCCGCGGCAGGCCAGCGAAATTGCGCGCGCGGCTGTGAGCTACAAGACCGATAGCTGCAGGGTGGCGACGATTGGCGATCGCGTCAGCATCAGATTCAACGGCCTGACGCTGGGCATGTTCTCCGGAGATCTTCAGTTCACGGCCTACAAGGGCTCGAATCTCCTGAGGCAGGAGGCGCTTGCAAAGACCGATGCTCCCTCAGTGGCCTACGTATATAAGGCCGGCTTGAAGGGCTTTCACATCGCGGACGATACGAAAGTGACTTGGCGTGACACTTCTCAAGTTTGGCAGCAGGAGGAGTTCGGCGGTGCGGTGAACCAATCTCCCATCAACCTGAGGGCACGCAATCGGCTGGAGATTCTTGAGGTTGGCGTCGGCTCGAAGATCCCAGGCTCGCTGGCGATCATGCCTCCTCCGCATAAGTTCTTCTTTGCGCGTGAAAACGAGGTAAACCTGGGCTACGTGTACTACCGAAAGGACGATAACAGCTCGTTCTCACTGGGTGTTATGCAGCCTGAAAGAGGCGAAGGATACGCGCCATGGGGAGTCTCGGACGAAGTTTGGAAACGGCGAGTGGGAGTGGCGCGCGAGCAGGTTGAGAACTACGCGCTCTACAACGCGCCTCCGGGCACTATGCAGCGCATGGCTGTCTACTACTACCTTAATCCGGATAGCGATCGCCCGACCCAGCGGGCGGTGATGGCTTACACGCACAATGACGTCTATAAGCCTGTTCCCGGCTTCAAGACCATTACCGGACATTTCCATTTGGAACTGAATGAGATGGCACGCGACCGCGGCACGGTCGACTTCAGCCCCTCCTGGGTTCCCGTATTCAAGGGTGTGGGAATTAACATCGTCTACCTTGGCGACTTTCACGATGATTCGGATGGGAACGATCCGGGACCAAAGAGACTCCCGGAGCAGAAGCTCTACTTTGAAGCTAGCGCAAATCTATCGGATAAGAACTTCCTTGTGATTCCTGCCGAAGAGGCGAACGCGTACATTGGCGGTCACACCTATATCATGATGCCGAAGCCGGTCTATTTCACCCGCGCTCAGCCTCAGCGGCCTGCCAACCAATCTTTCGAAGAGAATGACCCGACTTATGGGCACGTCTATCACCTCGGCTCAGAAGAAGATGTATTGAAGATGGTCAATCAGGAGGGAGCCATCCTCTGGGCCGCGCATCCGCGTACCAAGAGCACGGCTCTTTTCCCGGATCTCTACAAGGACAAGGCTTTCTTTCTCAGCGACCGCTTCATCGGCGCTTCGTGGGAGTCTCTGCCTGTGGATCTTTCGGAGCAGCGGCTCTGCGAGGTTCGCTGTTTCGGGGTGAACGACGACATGAGCAACTGGGCGCCCAAGCCAAAGTTCATGCTTGCGGAAGGTGACACTTATATGAAAGTCCCTGCCGACGACAGTTACTCAAGTCTTGCCATCAATTATCTGAAGCTCGACAAAGTGCCGTTGTTCAACGAGAGTTGGGCGCCGATCGTCGAGGGGCTGCACGAAGGCAATTTCTTCGGTACGACTGGGGAAATCCTCTTCCATAATTGGGGTATCGAGGGCTCCGGCGCAAAGAGCATCTATACCGCGAGCATCGAATATA
>PKXI01000203.1 GCA_003133425.1 Acidobacteriaceae bacterium | reverse complement strand
TTGAAATGCGATTGCCCTGCCTGGCAAGGCGTTGCTCTTTGCTCGTCGCATTGACTTTGGTGCCATGGTCTCGACTACATCCTTTCCTGGAATGCTTAAGCTTCGTTTGATTGACTCTCCAACTGGCGCCCGAAACTTGATCAATTCGATCGACGCTCGCCGCGCCACGCACATGATCCCCACGCAGAACATCGCGACGCATGCGTTCGTGTGAGGGACCGTGGTTATTCTTTAACTGCGTCTAACTTCCGGTCCTTCGCGTCAATAAGTGGCGACTGAAACCCGGAGCACTTCGGGGTCTGAACCAAAGTTGAGTCCCCAGTCTGTCTGGTCCCCGTTCAGGATTCGCTGGGACTTGAATGCGCCGTCTTCGTAGGCGCCCTCTTCTACCCGAAGAAATTGGCGATGCTGCCATTTGCCATCGATGAGAGCCGAAGGCGTCTGTCCGGTTCCCACTACGATATTCCCGGATTTCCGCTGCTGCTCTGTGCCGGCGGACCGGAAGTCGACGTGGCAAAAGTATCCAGTCACCAGAAACTTGTTGTCCTCCAGTTGAGCGATCAGAGCGCGTCCCATGGGCTCGGAATTCCCTTTGGCGGGGCCGCCCCGGCGACCAACCCCATACGAAACCACCGCGTCCCAGTTTCCAAAATGAAGTGTTTGGGCAGGTTCGCCTTCCACTTCCGCTGCCGCCTGTAGCTTGCCCTCGAAATTGAGCCGGGCAACATCGCGCATCATCGGACCGACCAGCCGGTAGTTCTGCGCTGTCGGTTCCAGGAACGCGTTTCGAGCATCGGAATCGGCGGATTGGGCGGATTGAGATCGCGTGTAATCCAGACCGAAAGGCGAGAAGCCGATGGCCTGCAGGCCAAGTGCAGAGAAGAAGAACCGCGCGGAGCGAGCGGCGCCGCTGGTTTCGGGAACGAACAATGCATTGTCCGGGCGATGGTAGAGATCGAGCGTCTTAAGATACTGTTCGGTGCCTGACAGATAGATATCGGGCGCGAGGACCTCGATGGCGGGCGCCTCGGCCTTCCAGATGGGAATCACGTTGTCGGTGGGGCCTCCGCTCTCGTAGGTGACAGGCACCTCCGGCGTGAGCGGATCGTGCAATGCATCATTGACATACAGAGGCAACGGGTAGGCGGCCTTTCCGGCGGCGGCAACCTCTCCCACATATTTGGCGATCGCCCAAGCATGAAAGTAGACCTCGGCTTCGGGACCGAAGACCATCTCCCAATTGGCATCGGGCGTGGCTGGGGTCTTGCCCATGGCCTTCAGGATTTCAGGCGGAACCGGACCGGCAAAGAGCTTGTTCGCCTCAGGGCAGTAATCGCGGACAGATCCGTATGTGCCGGTTTCGTTCTCCACCTGCACCATCAGGACGGTTCTCTCCGAATCGGCCTGCTTGAGGTGGCGCATCAAGGCGCCGAAGGCGCGCTTGTCGGCTTCCATAGACGCGGTGGCGAACGGGGAGGGCGAGTCAATATACTCTCCGTTCTTCTTCATCACGTGGAAGTAGCGTAGGGAATCGAGCTTCATCCATTCGGGCATGTAGTGCTGGCTGCCGTTCTTCCAGGTGCCGAACCAGAGCAGCACCAGATGGACGTGATGCTCGCGGGCCTGAGCGAGGACGATGTCCACTTGCGAGTAGTCGAACTGTCCCGGCTTCGGCTCGAACTGCTCCCAGTAGATCGGAGTTTCGAGCGTGTTGGCACGAAGGTACTCGATGGCGGACCACACCTTGGGGAGCGTGGCCGGCCAGTCGCTGGAGTTGTTCGACTGCGCGCCCAGTATCAGGTAAGGAGCGCCGTCCACGAACAGGGCGTAGCGTCCATCGTTCTCCACGACGCGAGGAACGGGATGTTCCTTCACCTGTGCCTGCAATGCTTTCCCAGGAAACAAAGCCAACAGAATGGTTGCGATGATACAGACCTTCATCCTTCCCAATCCTCATTTCTCCCGCGCTCCGCACGCGGGTCGGTCCAGGCATTCGCGACCTGAACGGTTTGTAGGGGCACGCGCATTGCTGTACCGCTCTATTGAACACGCACCTCGGTGGTCAGTTGGATGTCGGCGGACGAATTACCGATCATCACGCGAATGGGCTCGGCCTCGACGCGAAATCCGAGAAGTTTCTCGTCCCACCAGGCGCGTGCCTCTGGCTTCCCGCTGGACCACGCCGTGGATGCTTCGGAGCTGCCATAGCTCATCACGCCGAGCCGCGGCACACCGGTATTCGTGCTGAGGCAGTTGACATTCTCGTCGATGGTCATAAGCGAAAGCAGGTTGTCGATCCGCTTTTCCATAGGCAGCAACGGATCGTTGAACGGGTAACGGGGTTGCTGCGCAAGCGCCGGAACAAAGCCAAAGACCAGAAGACAGATGAAGGCGGCAAGGTGCTTCTTTATCATGGCGGACACCGCTTCAGCTTTCCTGGCAAAGCGCCCGGCGCGGCAGTACCTCGCTCGGTGCGATGGTGGTTTCAAAACGTAGAAATGTTATCACGCACCATCTCGCGCTAGGACCGATACGTTCAAAGCGGACATCGATATCCTGGAAAGTATCGATCCTGGCGTGCGGAACCTCACTGCGCAGAAGTCAGATCTTTAGTGCCGCGAAACCACCTCCACAATTGCATCTCCGCTCCACGCTGGGGCTCCGGTCTGAGTTAGTTTCTTGGCCGCATCATCCCAGTGGAGGTGTGTGATCTGGCTGTCGCCTTTCTCATATGCATACGTCAACCCATCGTCGCTATAGAGAGTAAACTCGCCATTTGATCCCGGATAGACCTTCACATGTGCGATGCTCTGTTTTTCATGTGTGCTCTCGACAGTACTCCCCAACGGCACAATCGATCCTGCTCTGACGAAAAGTGGAATTGTACCAATCGGCGCGCTCACCTGGATTCTTTGCCCGCCTTCGACCCGCTCGTTTGTCCAATAGTTGTACCAGGCCGTTCCCGCAGGCAGATAAACACTCTTCGTGGTTTGGCCCTGGGCCGTTACGGGTGCAACCAGAAACGCTGGTCCGAACATATACTCATCGCCAATGTCAGCAACCTTTGGGTCGTTCGGAAAATCCATAAACAAGGCGCGCATGAACGGAGCCCCGGTCTCGTGCGTGAAGTATCCAAGCGAGTAAATATACGGCATCAATTCGTAACGTAGCCGAAGATACTTTTCCAGGATCGGTTCCGCCTGTTTGCCATAGGACCATACCTCGTTATGCGGCCGCGTGCCATGGGTTCTGAAGTTAGGCTGAAACACTCCATATTGATACCAGCGCACATATAACTCGGGGTAGTCATCGTAACCGCCGACATTGTCACGCGCATCGCTGGGATCGATCAGGGGTGTGTGCACTGGCGTATGGGTCTTCGGCAGCCCCTGCCACGCGCCGATATCGTTTCCCCAGTAGGCAATTCCCGAGGCAGTTACATCCAGGCCCGTGGGAATCTGCCGTTTCAACACGTCCCATGTGGGGAAGATATCCGACGACCAGAAGATTGCTCCGTTATGCTGCGCACCAAGATATGCATCCCTGGAAAGGATCAGCGCACGGGTGTTCGGCATGTCTTTCCGTATCCCGTTATAGAACGCAGCCGTATGAAAGAACGGATACACATTGAAGTATTGCGTTCCCGGCCCAATCTTGAAGTAACTCCCATTCGGAGGCAGATCGGGTTCCGTTTCATCGGCCCAGAAAGAATCGAATCCTTTGCTCGCGATATTGTCGCGGACCACGCTCCAGTACCAGGCCGCCGCATCCGGGTTCGTCGAGTCAATGTCAGAACCCTGACCATCGTAGGGTTGCCCATCCTCCGGTGTGCCATCCCCATGATGCAGGAACCACCCGTTCTTTTGAATGAGATCGTAGAAGCGCGTGTCCGGCCTGAAACGCGGCCAGACGCTGATCATCGTTTCAATATTCATGGCGTGGAGCTGGCGATTCATGTCTGCCGGATCCGGCCACTGTTCTTTGATGAAATCCATCTGGCCCATTTTGGTGTAATAAAACCAATCCAACACCAGCATATCTATCGGCAGATGGCGCTCGCGATAACCATGTGCCACAGAAAGCATCTCTTCCTGTGTTGTATACCGCTGCTTGCACTGGATCAGCCCATAAGCCCACTTGGGCAGCATCGGTGTATCTCCCGTCAGCAGGCGATATCCCGCGTAGAGCTCGTCGGTCGTAGCGCCGGCAACAACAAAGAACGAAACTCTTTGACCTACCTGCGAAATCCACTTAGTCTGCTCGTTGAATCCAGGAAGAATGGTTGTCTTTGAAGGATTGTCCCAGAGCAGGCCATATCCCTTGTTGGTTACCAGGAAGGGGACGCAAAAATTCGGGCCGCCCGCAGATTGATAGTCTGCCCAGCACTCGACCTTATGTCCACGATGGTCCAGATACCCCTCCTGATTCTGGCCGAGCCCATAGTAGTGTTCATCGTCAGGCGAGCCGAATGTGGCTCCAACGCGATAGAACGGCAGATCCTCCGGACGGCGGTCGTTGTTGAGCAGGCGATCGCCGTCCTTGTCATTCAACTCCGCCATTTCCCAGCCTTGCATTGTTAGTAGAGTCGTGCCGTCGGCGGCCGTGACGGTCATGTAAGGTCCGCGGCCAAAGGCGCCGAAGTTCTTCCTCGGGCCGTTCCAGAGAGAACCGTCGGGCCGGCGCTGGGGTGGAGGAGGCGTGGTGAAGTGTACCGACATCCGCGCCGATTTGTATATGTCTTCTTTAGGGGTGGTTTCGTGAGTCCATCCAGCGGGGAGAGGCTTTGCGACGATTCCGAATCCAGGGCCCGCGACCGCCTGATCTTTCAATGTGCTCAGAGTCACGCGGACAATGTTCGGAGCGTAGGGCTCAAGGGCGATTGTGCTGCCATCCCGATCGATCACGATCCGGTTCTCCTGCGCCTGGAGAGCTATTCCAGGAATCGCTGCCACCATGACCAATAACAAAACTTTGCGGATACTCTCAACCAATCTCATCTGAATCCTCTCCTCTTGCGTGTCGCTAGAATTTGCACGTATCTGTTTTGGGAGAACAAAGAACTGCTTGAACCACAGCGATGACTCGCGAATGTTCGTTCGAGAGTCATCGCTGCATTCTGTCGTTCGGCGTTACGTTTGTTCCTGCACTGCGAGGCAGCTATTGACTTTGCAATCATCAGGAGTGAACTAATGTCCGACCACCTCCACGAGTTGACTATCCGGAACAGTCCAAGCGACCGATCCTTTCTGGGTTAACTTACCCGTCGAGTCGTCCCAGTGCAGGTTGGTGATACGGAAGTCTCCCTTTTCGTAGGCATAGGTTTTTCCGTCGTCGCTGTAAAGCGTGAAATCTCCATCGGCACCTGGGTAGATTTTGATCTTTGCCAGGTCCTGCTTCTCGTCTGTGCTTAGAATCTGGGTGCCGAGCGGAAGTATGGACCCGGCGCGGACGAAGAGTGGAATTGTATCGATGGGCGCGCTCACGTTGATTGTCTGACCGCCTTTGACGCGTTCGTTGGTCCAATAGTTGTACCAGTCTGTACCACTGGGCAAATAGACAGTGCGGCTCGTTGCTCCCTGGTCAGTAATTGGGGCTACTAGAAACGCGGGGCCGAACATGTACTCATCGCCAATCCCCGCGACATTTGGATCATTGGGAAAATCCATGAATAGCGCGCGCATGAAGGGAGCGCCGCTTTGAAAGCTTCCATAAGCGAGGGAGTATGTGTAGGGCAATAGTTGGTATCGCAAGCGCAGATACTTTTCGAGGATCGGCTCAGCCTGTTTGCCGTAGGACCAAACCTCGTTGTGGTTCCTCTCGCCGTGGGCCCGCATGACAGGTTGGAAGGCAGCCCATTGAAACCACCTCACAAACAACTCGGGATAGTCCACGTAGTTGCCGACCGTGCCAAGTGCATCTGAGGGATCGACCAAGGGTGTGTGCATCGGACGGTACGTCGCAGGGAGGGAAGGAGAGAAGAAGCCGGCGATATCGGTATCCCAGTAAGGCATACCCGATGCTGTGAAGTTCAAACCGGTCGGGACGGAGCGCTTCAACATGTCCCATGTCGAGAGGATGTCGCTCGACCAGAAGATTGTGCCGTTCCGTTGCGCTCCGAGGTAGGCGGCGCGGGCAAGAATCAGGACCCGCCGGCTGTCTCCGAAGTCGCGCCTGAATCCTTCGTACACAGAAGCTGTGTGGAACAACGGATAGACGTTGTAATAGCGTGATCCTGATCCAATGGAGAAGAAGTCCTTCGCCGGATCGATATCGGGCTCCGTTTCGTCGAGCCAGATATAGTCGAAATGGTAGGGCTTGATGTATCGATCCCTGATGGCCTCCCAGAACCACTTGGCAGCGGCAGGGTTGGTGGTATCGATGTTCGGGCCGATTACATCTTTGAACCGACCAGAATCCGGTGTTCCATCGGCGGAATGGATCAGCCATCCCTTGTCCCGCAGCATGTCGTAGTAACGGGTACCAGCAGAGAAATGCGGCCAAACGCTCAGCAGCGTGGAGATGCCCATGGAATGAAGCTGCTGGTTCATCGCGGCTGGATCGGGCCACCGCGCAGGGTCCAGATCCAGTTCGCCCTGCCTGGTCATGTTGAGAAAATCGACCACTAGAACATCCAGGGGAAGCTGACGGTCGCGATATCCCTTCGCAACTGCCATGAGCTGATCCTGAGTGGGATAGATTGCCTTGCTCTGGATGTAGCCATACGCCGCCTTCGGCAACATATGAGTAATGCCGGTTAGTTGGCGATAGCCCTGGTATATCTCGTCGCTGTTTGTCCCAGCGATTACAAAGAACGAAACACGGTCTCCTATTTCTGACGACCAGGTGTTCTGCTGGTTGAAGCCGAGATTGATGGTAGTTTTTGAAGGATTGTCCCAGATGAGACCATAGCCGCGGCTGGAGATCATGAACGGAACGCAGACGTTCTGCCCGCCGATCGCTGAGTAGTCATGCCAGCAGCGGATCTGATGATCCCGCAGGTCGAGAGCGCCCTGTTGCTGTTGACCGAGTCCGTAGTAGTGTTCGTCTGCCGGCGAGTCGAATGTTGCAGAGACACGATAGCCAGCGTCCTTTTGTTCCTGCTTATCCGCGTCCGCCGTCGCGGACTCGGAATGGTTGGGAATCATGAACCAACTCCGCATGTTAAGGAGCATCTGTCCCGAAGCCGTTGTTACAGAGATGGTGTCTTGGTTGGGTCCTCTCCTGGAGCCCCCGCCAAAGTAATGGTCTCGCAGGGACCGATTCAGATCATCGAGCGGCATGGGATGCGGCAGGAGGGACTGGTCCATGTGGTCGGGAGAGAGATGAACAACCAGCCTCGCGGAGCGAAAAACGTCGCCGCCGTCAGAATCCTGCTCATGAGTCCAGCCAGTCATCGCGGGCGTTCCCACAAAACCATATCCCGAGGATGCGGTCGCTGTTGCCGTGGTCTTGCTCAACGTGACTCGAATGATGTTCGGTGCGTACGGTTCAAGAAAGATTGTGCGGCCATCTCGCTCAAGAATCATCCCGGCGCTCTGTGCATGGAGTATTACCCCAGCAAATGCCGCGAGCATAACCGAGGTCAACACTTTGCCCCAATCTTGCATGAGTCTCATCTGAATCCTCTCCTATTACTGCAGCAGAAAGCTGCGCACAAGTGCTTCGAATCACGTAATAAATGAATGCACAGTCTCAACCAGCGAACCCCAGCTCAATAGTCTCAACCGTTATCCTTTAAAGATGCGCTGGACAAGCCAACTCGCTGGCTCCGCGCGTCATCTCAATAACGGCGTTCGATTTGATAACAAATTCTTGCATTTTGGAACCATGGCAAGCGCCTTTGCAACCAGATAAGCAGAGAGCCGAGCCGTTGAAGTACTCGCTTATGTCCACGATCGTCTGAACTGGCGGCTTGTTGTCGGGCAGATCGCGGTCGACGGTCGCCACGATTCGATCCGACCGGTAGACGTCAGCCTGAGCCGTCTGGCTCGCGCTCCACCCAGTGTCCACTGGCTTGGCCACAAAGCCATATCTTGGTCCGACCAGCGCTGGTTCGCGCTTCAAGCTCAGCGTCACGCGCAGGATGTTCGGCAAATACGGATCGAAGACAATGGTAGTGTTGCCGCGCGTAAGGACAACCGAAGCCTGCTCAGCGGTCGCGGGTCCGCATTCTAGCAAGAAAGCCAACGCACAGAGCAGGCTACCGCTGCGACGAATAAAGGATTGCATCCCCGCACTTCCTCGTGGCGCGTGCCGAAGCCAGTACCCGTGCCGCGAAACTGTCCAGCGGAGAGGTGGCGCAGACACACTGCCCATCACTGATTCATTGGAAACAAGAAGAGGAGAAGTGGTGGAAAGCTGACGTGAGGTCAAGAGGGCGACACGCGCAATCCATCACTTCTCCCCAAGGTGCGACTAGCTTACGAGCCTAAAAACTGGCCCGTAGCTGCATTTGCAGACTGCGCGCGGGCAATTGGCTCGTCGCCTTTCCAAAGTTGCTGTCGGGCATATTCACATCCAGTCCAATTAGATTGGACCGGTTGAACGCATTATAGAGTTCGCCTTTGGCCTCAAATTTCAACTTTTCTCCGAAGAACCACGGAGTCGAGAAGAACTTGCCAAAAGAGAAGTTGAGGTTGTTGTATCCGAGGTTATCGTAAGAGTTCCGAGGGAGGTTGCCCTCGCTCCCGGTGGCTGCAAAGGTGGGCGACGGGAATGCCGACGCGCCGCCGCTAAACACTCCGGATAGGAAGTTAGCCTTCTTCATGCCGCTCAGGTGGCTGCCGAAGCTAGGTGTCATCGGCACACCCAGGCTGTCTCCATCCGCGTTGTAGTTGCCTCCGGTATTGCCAATGACGGTCGTGCCGGCAGGACACTTGCTGCCTGAAGGCGTTCCGCTTGAGCAGACCGGAGCGAAGGACTGATTCGTCGTTACCCAGGCGGGTAACCCCGTATTAATCACCCACGCACCGCCGAACTCCCATCCGCCTAGCAGATTTCTCTCAAAAGCATTGGGGTAGTTGTTCGGAACCGTCCAGGTGCCGGTGGCCGAGAATTGCTGCCGAATGTCAAAGTCGGCCCTCCCGCGCTGGAATGGTAGATTGCCGTTCTGGATGATCGGGCCGTTCTGAGTGCTGCTTGTGATGTTTCCACCATCCAACGAGGCCGAACTGCTAAGTTCATCCGTCGACTTCCCAAAGGTGTAAATGCCGCTCATCGCCAGCCCGTGAGAGGGAGCGCGGGACAGTAACGCCGAAAAGTATTGACCGATGGAATTGCCGTTGGAGGTGGCATAGTCGATTCCGCCGAAGTTTGGATTGAGGCGGGTAAAGGCTCCATTGTTTTGGATCAGGTCGCCTGAAAAGCGATTCAGATCCTGATTGTAAATTGGCAGATGATGGGCTGCCGACGCGGAGTAGTTCGCCTCAGCAATCATGTTCATTGGCAGTTGCTGCTGCCAGCTCATGCTCCAGGCCAGGACCTGAGTCATTTTGTACTGAGGATCGTAGCCACCGAGAGCTGCTCTCTGAATAGTGCCATTGACGCGGAGAGCGCCGGTAGTCGGGTCAACCGCCACAGAACTCGTGCTGATAGGCAACACCGGGCACACGATAGTGTTGCCCACTGGAGCGCTGCAGAGTTGGTAGGTGATCGTATTCCCCGACAACGCGTTCAAACTCGGCTGGTAAGTATTTGGCAGGTTGTTTGCCGTAATGTCCGAGATGTGCAGGTAGGGCGGTTGGTCCGAGAACCAGCCGAAGCCACCGCGCAAGGCCGACTTGCCCTTTCCGAAGACATCCCAGGAAAACCCGAGGCGAGGGGTAATGCCCCACAGGCTATGGTCAAGCACGTGATTGTTCGGGGCCAGCCCGACAGTTGCGGCCGAAACCTGACCATTAAACGCAGAGCCTGATCCCAGCTTCAATGGGGACAATTTCGGACTGAGGATGGAAAACATGTTGGTCATCATGTCGAACCGGACACCGGCATTCACAGTAAGTGTCGGTGTGACCTTCCAGTCGTCCTGAGCGTAGATGCCCGTGAAAAGCTCACGATAGCGCCGGTTATAGGGCGCTTGCGTGTAAAAGCCATTGACAGCTGTTCCAGGGAGAATGCTGAGCGGTGTAGCGTTTTCTGATACTGCCGCCGCCTGGACAAAGTCGAGCAAATTCTGGAAGGTGTACGATGGACGATCGTTGCCAGGCTGCTGCGAATCGTACTCGCGGATATTGTCCTGCTCAAAGCCGAACTTGAGTGTGTGTGATTTCACCGTTGCCGTCATCACATCGCGCCAGGCAATTGTGGTTTGGGTGAAGTTCCCAGGTCCCCAGCCACCAAATCCCGAGACTCCCGAACCTATCGTGACGCTCGGAATGGCAAAACTGGCGTTTCCACCGTCTTGGCCATAGGGTCGAATAATATTCGCCCCCGCCTCATTCAGCAGATGCGGATTGAATGTGTGCGTCCAATCGACATTGATAAAGGTGGAGTGGTTTGTGCCGGTGGCGTTCTGCGCGGACCGTATGCCCGGACCATTGTCAAAGGCGTAGTCCCAGGTGCGCATTGCATCCACATAGACGCGATCGTTCTTGCCAAGATAATCGTCAACCCGGAAGCTCCACTGGTATCCGTTCTTGGGCGCGGCTCCGGTGTAGTTAACTGTGCCGATCGCATCCAAGGTCATGGGGAGCCCCGCAGGGGGCGCGACGAGTTCCGAGCACGTGGTACACGTGCCCCCAAACGCCGTGGAAGTAATCTGGGCGACCGTCTTGGCGCCCGTGCTCGATGCGGTTGCGTAGGTCAGCGGCGGAGCCATCGAAAGAGACTGAAGCGCGTAGTTTGGATTGCCGCCAACGGTTTTGAGATTGGCGCTAACCCAGTTGTAGAGATCCTGCGTCTCGACAGTGGCCGTGCCGGAACTGGTGACGCTGGAACGAAGCACGTCGATCGCGCCAAACCAGAACAGCTTGTTCTTGAAAAGGGGACCACCCATGGTGCCGCTGATTTCGTTGCGTTGGGAGGTCGGAATCGAAGATTGAAAATGGGTCTTCGCCAAGAGGTCATTGTTCGTGAACCAGTAGTCGATGGTTCCATGAAACTGGTTGGTGCCTGAGACGGTGAAGACGTCGACCGTCGCGCCGCCATTCCGTCCTTTTTGTGCATCGAAATCGTTGGTCTTGATCTCCATCGATTGGACGATCTCCGGATTGGGAGAGATGGATGTGCCGCCGCCGCGGGACGGTGTATTGGTCTGGGCGCCATCGATCTCGTATCCGTTCTGCTCCTGGCGCAGACCGGCGGCGTTGATGTTGATGGAGTACTCATTGGTATAGTTGTCGGCGCCCTTTTGAGTAGCGGCGCCCGTCATGCCGGGCGTCAGAGCAGCCAGACCGTAGACGTTCTGGCCTGAAAGCGGCGTCTCCTGCAAGGTGACTTCCGAAATGACCGACTCGGTCTTCGCCGTTACCAGATCGACTGTAGCCTCCGAGGCGCTGACAGTGACCTCCGTGGATACCGCGCCCACCTCCAGCACGGGGGCAATAGTGCGAGTCTCGCCGACCTGAAGGACAAGTCCCGTCTGCTCCCAGGACTTGAAGCCGTCGGCTTCAATCCGCACTTTGTAATTGGATGCGCCGATGCTGTCGACGCGGAAGTAACCCGCCTGGTTGGTTTTGGTCTCTCTCGTCACTCCGATCCGGACATCCGTAATGGTGACCTTGGCTCCGGAAACAAGAGCCCCGGTTGGATCGTGTGCCGTACCCTCAATTCCGCTTAAGAATTGAGCGAAGGCCGGTAACCCTCCCAAGCCCACTAGAAGGGCCGCGAGGACGGACACCCTTGTCAAGAATCTGATGCTGGTCATGTGGTCTCCTTGTAGAACCCGAAACTCAGGTATGCTCCTGGGATTTCGGAAATGCTGTTGAGTTATTGGGCCCTCGCATTCCGGGCGACCTTGTGAAAATCATTCGTAACCAGGTATTCGTCCCTGGTTTCGCTTCGAGCCCTGACAACCGGGTCAACCCTGGTCGCCACTGCTCACATGGGAGGGCCGTCTTTTGCGCACTTGAACTTGCCAAGTGCACGCGCGGCTTTCAAGCTGGACCGGAACCGACTGCGGGTCCCGAGGCAGAGTGTGCCCTTCTCATTTCGTTTTCTTCGCAATTCCGTGGATGCCTCCGGAATTGTGAATGCGCCCCCGAAAGGGATCCGACCGATACACCGCTGCTGCGTCTGCCTGCCGTAGCGTAAAAATGGCGCCTTCGCCAAAAGCGTTCGACCGCAAGACTCTGCCGGGAATCAAGTGAATCCAGAGAAGCACAGTACCGGCTGCGGCATCTGCACACAACCATCTGCCGCCATGGAGGGGCTTTTCAAGTAGGACACGGTGTATTACAGTATGGTGGCAGGAAGGCGGGGCCTTGCCTGGTTGACGAACCCTTTCCGAATGTGCAAGATAGAGCCTGCAAGGTGGGAGTTGGCAAAGACAGCACGTTGGGCCCCGATTAACCTTTCGGCAAAGCCTTAACAACAACCAGTCTTGTTCATTTGCTCAGAGAAGCGTAGAGTTTTGGCTGGCTACGGCTTGTTTCGATCGCAGCTGCTCTCAAACGGAAGGGTGTTAGTGCCATGAGTTCGAAGGTTAATCCGGTTGGGCGCGAAGAGGTTACTGGCGATACCCACGCCCTCGATGAACTTGAAAAAACATCCGTCCTTCGCGAACTCGATGCGATCCTGAACAGTCCTATTTTCCAGCCAAGCAAGCGGTGCCAACAGTTTCTGTCTTACGTGGTCCACCACCGCCTGGAGGGGAACCACGAGCGACTCAAAGAACGCACAATTGGGGTGGACCTCTTTCAGCGTCCTGCAGGGTACGCAACCGGAGATGATCCTGTAGTTCGGGTACAGGCGGGAGAAGTACGCAGAAGACTTGACCAGTATTACCAGGCGGCCCCCAACAACTCGGCGGTCCGCATCGAACTTCATGTGGGGTCCTACACTCCCGAATTCAGGTGGGTGCCCCCTGCAACGGGCCAGGGGCAATTGCCCCCGCTTCAGCCCGCGCCGGAACTTCAAGAAACGCCCTTGACAATAGAGCACGGCCAGGAATCAACCCAGGTCGCATCGCCTCCGTTGATAGAGACAAAGCGTGCTTCCGGGAAGCACAAGCGACTTTTGTGGATTTTGTCGGCAGTTAGCCTCGTCATTCTGGCCGGTTTGGCGTTGATAGGGGCGACAATTTATCGCTCCAGAGCGCCCCAATCGGTGTGGCAGAAGTTCTGGTCTCCCGCGCTTTCCTCTACTGAGCCTGTTCTTATTTGCCTGGCCAAACCTCCGGTCTACCTGCCTTCAGTCAAGCTCTACCAAAGGCATTCCAAGACTCCTGAGAAGTTCCTGGGCCAGTTCGAGAGGCTCAGTCAACCGCCTGATTTGGAGCCAGACGACAAGCTCACTTGGGGCGACATGGTCGAGTACCCCGACTATGGGCTCGCAGGCGGGGATGTCTACGCGGCGATTCGGCTTTCTTCTTTCCTTGGCCAGATCGGAAAGAAGAATCAAGTCAGAATTGGGGACAACTACTCCTTCGAAGACCTGCGTAGCTCTCCCGCCATCGTCATTGGAGCTTTCAACAATCGCTGGACGATGCAAATGACATCCAATCTTCATTTTGCATTCGCTGATGAGGGCAACCAATCGATCATCCGCGAGGTAGGCCCGTCGGGACGGCGATGGTACTCAAAAACTGACTCCAACGAAAAATCCGGGGAGGACTACGCCCTTGTTACCAGACTTCTGAACTCCAGGACCGGTCAATTCGTTTTAATCGTGGCCGGAATCAGGTCTTACGGCACGCAGGCAGCTGGTGAATTCGTTTCAAGTCCGGAGTACCTTCAGAAGGCCCTCCAGAAGGCCCCGCCAGACTGGGAAGGGAAGAACATGCAGATCGTTCTGGAGACCCCTGTCACAGACGGATTACCCGGTCCTCTTCAGGTTGTTGCTATCTACGTTTGGTAACAAAAATCTGCCGCTGACGTGATGAACTTCCGGATTCGGAATACGGAACGAAGACTACTTTGAGAGAATGAATCCGTCGTTTCGTTTGCGACAAATCTCGTTGTGGCTATGATTGGAAGAATGCTCCCAGGACGGCGTAAATTCCTGCATCTATCGTTAACAGCCCTCGCTGGGGCCCTCTCTCGGAGAGGAGGCTCCCAGGAACTGGGCGGTATGGGCGGTAGGATTGTAACTCCTCAGTCGAAACCCACAGTTTCCGGCCGGCCGTTTGACGCTTTTTTCACCGACGTTGCGGCTTCGGCAGGACTGATTGCCCCGGTAGTCTACGGCCCCGTAGATCACAAGGATTACATCCTTGAAGCGAATGGGTGCGGCTGTGCGTTCTTCGACTACGACAACGACGGGTGGATCGATATCTTCCTTCTCAGCGGCACCAGGTTGGAAGGCGCTCCTCCCGGAACATCCAATCGTCTTTATAAGAACAATCGGGACGGAACATTTACCGACGTCACCAGGCAGGCGGGACTTGAGGCGGTTGGCTGGGCTAACGCCGTGTGCATTGGCGACTACAACAACGACGGCTATGAAGATTTGTTTTGCACCTACTATGGCCAGAACCGGCTTTACAGAAACCTCGGCAACGGGACTTTCAAAGATGTCACAAAAGAGGCTGGCCTGGAAAGCTCAGAAGTCAGATGGGGTGCGGGGTGCTCTTTTGTCGATTACAACCGGGATGGCCATCTGGATCTTTTTGTCTCAAATTACCTGCAATTCGACTTCGAGCACGTTCCCAAGCCCGGGTCTGGGGTCAATTGCAATTGGAAGGGTATTCCGGTTAACTGCGGTCCAAGGGGCCTTCCATTTGGTCGGCACTCCCTTTACAGGAACAATGGAGACGGAACCTTTACCGATGTAAGCATCACGTCCGGCATTGGCAAGCTATGGTCCAACTATGGAATGACCGTGGTAGCAGCGGACTTCGACGAAGATGGTTGGCCCGACATATATGTTGCTTCCGACTCGACCCCTAGCCTCCTCTTCATCAATCAGCACGACGGGACATTCAAAGAGGATGGGATTGCACGTGGCGTAGCCCTGAGCAATGACGGAATGGAACAATCGGGAATGGGCGTCGGAATCGGGGACTACGATCTGGATGGCCACCTCGACATCTTCAAGACCCACTTTGCCCAGGATACTGATGCGCTGTACCACAACGATGGCACGGGGAATTTTGACGACCGGACTCTCGAGGCACGAATCGGCGTTGAGACCCGCTTCGCCAGTTGGGGAGCGGGAATTGTCGATCTCGACAATGATGGCTGGCCCGACATCTTCTTTGTAACCGGAAGTGTGTACCCCGAAGTTGAGAAGAAGCTTCCGCAATATCCGAATAAGTCTCCTCGCATCCTGTTCAGAAACCTCGGCAATGGCGCCTTCGAAGAAATTGCAAATGCCGGTCCAGGCGTCACGACTCCGCACTCGGGCCGCGGTTGCGCATTCGGAGACTTCGACAACGACGGCGATATGGATATTCTGATCCTGAATATGAACGAGCCGCCGTCACTGCTGCGCAACGATTTGAAGGGAATGCGCCATTGGCTCAAGGTGAAACTTGTCGGCACAAAGTCGAATCGCAGTGCGATTGGCGCACGCGTATTGGCCCGCTATTCTGGCCGAGTCCAGGCCCAGGCGGTGCTGAGCCAATCAAGTTATTACTCGTGCAATGATTCTCGCCTTCATTTCGGCCTTGGCCAAGCGACGAGTGCGGATGTGACCATCTACTGGCCGAGCGGCCTGACGGAAAAATATCCCGCAGTGAAATGCGATCAGCTCGTTACAATTCGGGAAGCGCACGGGATCATTCCGAATGCAGGCTGGGCGCGCTAACGTTTCCCTGCGTCTGAAGCTCCCGTACTTTTGTCTGCTTCCTCTACGGGTTGTCTGAAGCGCTCTCGCTGAACCGGATTCCGAGCTCTTCGCTGACAATCGGCCTCACTTTGCCAGCCAGGTCAGTAGGATCGTAGTGAAGTTTGTATTCGAGGGGCATTATGTAACCCAAAGACGACCATCCCCAGAAGGGATTCATCCCATAACCTTGTCCGGTTTCAGAGTCGTAATACTCGCGCGTCACCGGGTTCCTGTCCAGGACCATCGTATAGGTTCTATCCGCAAGCTCACGGGCTTCCTTGTCATAGCCATATTTAATCAGCCCATGGAATATCATATAGTTGCTGGGAATCCAGCTATTTCCGCGCCAGTTGCACTCGCCCTTAGTAGTCCCTTCGTAAAAGTCAGGTGCGGTTTTGGCGTAAGTAGCTACGGGATAAGCGAGCCAGAACTCTTTTTCATTGAATAGGTGCTCTTGCACCAGGCGGCGTGCCTGCGCGGGCGTCGCCACTCCGGCCCAGAGCGGGAAGAAGCCGGCGACGGACTTGACGCGTATCATTTTCCCTGTTTTCTCGTTCCGGTCGTAGTAGAACCCATCCTTTTCGTCCCAAAAGACGTTATTGATGAGTTTCGTAAGTTCTTTCGCGCGCTGCCGGTACTCGTCCTGCTCCTTGGTCTTTCCCAATTTCCCTGAGATGATGGCCATGGCCTGGAGCTCGCGAACCAAATAACACGCCAGATCGACACCCTCGTCAAAGTAGGAGTCTAAGTCCCCAGAGCGGCTCAACTGGTTGTCCATGCCGCTAGCGTCAGAACTATTCCACGTGGGCAGCCCATTGTGGTCGGCATCATAGGCAAACCAACGATCCAGGTATTTCTGCAGCTGGCCGTAGTCTTTCTTGCGCAGCCATTCATAAGAACCAGTTTGTTGCGATCCAAGAACAGCGAGCTGCGCGAGGAACGGCTTGAACATCTGCTTTGGCTTCGGATAGGTGATACCCAGTGTGCGGGAAATGAAACCGTCCGGCTGCTGACGGCTGAGAAATACCGCAAAGTTTGAAAAGTCGAATTTACTGACACCGTAATAAGACAGATAGATATTCTCAAAGTACAGGTCCCAATCAAAAAACTCGCCATAGGCGTAACCGGTAAGCAGCTTCTCCATGGACTGCGGGAAGTCGTGCAATCCCTTCTTGCTGATATCGCGGTTAAGCTGCTGGAGACGTTCACGGAGCAGTTCGGACCTCGTTTGGTCGGTGCCTTTCGACTGGTGCGGATTGCCGACAGGAGGGTTTGCCTGCGCAATAAATGTCGAATGAAAAAGCAGTGATGCCAGAACAAGGGCGCCAATCGTCAACGGGAACGACATGCGGGAGAAAGCGGCATCCGGCATTGCAGGTTTCATGAAGAACATTCTCCTTTGCGCTGATTGGCTGGCATTGTACCTCTCGCCGGCTGTGTTGTGAAAGACTCGCATCTCTGCATCTGTGGGAGAAACTGAACTTGATACTATTCACCCGCGCACTGAAGGCGCGTGTCTACTAGCGCTCAGACTGTTCTTTGCGTTTACACTTGGGATGAGGCAGTTCGATGGTTCGTACCGGATGGGTGACGCTTTTGCTTTTGGGTGCATCTTTTGTTGCTCTAGGGCAACAGACCAAAGCCTCCATTGAGTCCATAGAATCGTTGATTCGTTCCCAGGAGTACGACCAGGCTCTGGAGATGTCGAAGTTGGCTTTGCACCAAACGCCCAACGACTTCCGGCTCTGGACATTGCAGGGAATCATCCTTTCGATCAAGGGCGGCAACCATGACGCGATCGATGCCTTTCAAAAGGCGTTGAGCCTCTCCCCAAACTACCCCGCAGCTTTGAAGGGCGAAGTGCAACTCCTCTATCAGGCACGGGATGAGCGCGCAATCCCGCTGCTTGAAAAGATATTGAAGGCCGATCCGAAAGATGAGACCGCACATGAAATGCTCGCGAACCTAGAGGAGAAACAGGGGAACTGCCAGGTTGCAATTGACCATTTTCTTCTCAGCACTGAAGCGATCAGGACCCATCCTGGCTCACTGGAAGCATATGGAAATTGCCTGGCCCAAACAAAACAACCGCAGAAGGCAATTCCTATATTTGAACAACTTGCTGCGCTGCTTCCCGGGAGCACTTATCCAAAATACGATCTTGCCGTGCTGCTCGTCGAAGCGAAACAGAATGATGCCGCGCTCAAGGTACTTGAACCATTGCTCACTCCTGACCAGGCAGACCCGGATATCTTGAGCCTGGCTTCCCAGGCTTATGAGGCTGTGGGCGATACTCCCAAAGCGGCGCCTCTTCTTCGGCAGGCGATTGTCTTGAACCCGGCCAATGCGGACTACTATGTCGCATTTGCGACGCTCTGTCTGGATCACGATTCCTTTGAGATTGGAATCGATATGATGAATGCCGGCCTTTTGCGCATCACCAACGAACCGTCTCTTTATATCTCACGCGGACTGCTCTATGCGCAAATCGCGGATTACGACAAAGCCGAAGCCGATTTCAATGCCGCCGAGCGCCTTGATTCAGGACAAAGCCTGAGCGTGTACACCAACGATATTGTTAAGATTCAAAGGGATATGTCTGACAAGACTCACCCAGAAAAGGCATTATCGTTATCGGATATACGTAAGCAGTTAAAAGATCATCCCGACAGCGCTTTCCTGCATTTTCTGCTCGCCAAGTTGCTTGCCGACGAAAAGACCGGCACGCAGAGTGCGGTGTCTGGAGAAGCAATGAGATCTGCACTGCTGGCGGTGAAACTAAAGCCGGATTTTGTACAGGCACGGAATCTTCTTGCGAGCATGTACATGAGTTCTGGCCAATACGGCCTTGCCATTGAACAATGCCGTCACGTGCTCGAATATGCCCCTACCGACCGAAGCGCACTCTATCATCTCATCATTGCGTTGCGGCACTCAGGACAAAGCGGGCAGCGCGACGAAATTCAGGCACTTGTAAAGCGTCTTTCAGATTTGCAGCAGATCTCGCTTCAGCAGGAAACCGCCAGGAAGCGATTCAAGCTGTTGGAACAACAACCCGCCCCTCATTAGCGAGCCGGCAATCTCCTTGCAGCCAGGTTACATTGCTTCAGTACTTTTTGAGCTTCGTTGTCGGCCGGCTCCGAGGCCAGTATCTTGTTGGCAGATGAGATCGCGGCCTGACAATCGGATTTCTCAAGCGCCGTCCGCATTTGTTGGCGATCTTGTTTCACTGCGCAGTCTGCAATAGCCTTTGTGGCTTCTGCATCCTCAGGTTCGGAAGTGAGAATCTGGTTGCCGAAAGAAGAAACTCCGCTGCAGTCCGAATTCTGGATGGCGGCATGGAGTTGCTCGCGATTATAGAACTCTAGTCCAATATCGATCCCGGCCACGCTTGGGTCTGGGTATTCAGGGTCGATCTCATGGGCCGCCTGAAGATGTCTCGTACCCTCGGCGACATCACCTTTCCACAGGAGCGCTCCTCCGAGGTTACTCTGCGCCTTGGCATTGCTTGGGTCGAGTTCAAGAACCTTCCTCCAATCGGCTATGGCCGCATCAATCTGGCCCTTGGCAGCTAAATCTGACCCAAGGTCTAAAAGGCGGTACGACTCTGCCGCAGGCACGTCGATCTTCATCGGACTGTCCGGCGGTATATTCACAAATTCCGGAATATTCACCGCGCGATTGGCCGCTGTCGCGTTGTCAATCAGAATTGCGGGGCTGTCATTGCCATCTTTGTCGATGTGGGTTAGAAACATCTGCGTGTAGGGTGAGCGGCTCTTCGAGGAGAACACCAGCCAGCGCCCATTCGGCGAGAAGCTATGCCATGAGTTCATCAGCGGAGTATTGCAGCGCATCCGCCGCGCCACGCCGCCTGCCGCCGGCACAATGTAAAGCTGGCTGTCGGGACGCATCAATTGAGCATTGCGGCTCTGCACAAAGACGATCCAACGGCCATCGGGAGACACCTTGGGAAAGCTGTTGCTCATGCCGTTGTGGGATGCACCCTCGATCGCCAGGGGCTGGCCGCCCTTGCCGTCGTTGAACGGTATCCTGTATAGATCGAACTTGATTTGGGTCTCTTCAGGGTCGTTGGCATGTTCGGGAATCTTTTGGTCCGGGGACATGGGTTCCCTTGCTTCCGCTCTGGCAAAGACCACGTATTTGCTGTCCGGGCTCCAAACGGCGTCGGTTTGCACATAGTGAGGATCGTCAGCCCCATGCAACACCTGCTTTCGGCCTGTTGAGCGGTCGTAAAATGCCAGGATTCCTCGGGTTGGAAAGAACACCTGCAGGAAATGGTAGTCGGTGAAATTAACGACGTAGTAGCTATTTCTCAGTTCCGCCCTCAGCCCCCGCAGCATGGTCAGGACATACCTGCCGTCCGGCGAGAGCTGGGACATGAAGCCGATTCTCGAAGGCGAAGCGGATTCATCCTTGACCTTAGTCCACGAGATCACGTCCCGATTGGCGATGGTCATCTGCGGCTTGACCTGGGTGATCGCGTACAGCCCCTTGTCGTTTGCGGGGCCGTCGATATCCATTCCGAAACTCTTGCCGTCAAGCGAGAATGAATGGCAGTTGGCGCAGGTGTGCATGCCCGTCAACACCAACCGGCTGCGCGGCTCGGCAACGTTGCGCAACCGCCAGGCGAGCAGGGGCAAATTGTACTGAGCCAGCGGCTTGATGATCCCTTCCTGCGACTTCGATGGAATCAGCGGAACGTCGCGGTAGAAGATCGGCGCTCCCACTGCATCCTTTGAAGTTTCGATCGTCACCGTACCGCGCGAAACCGGCCGCCCGGGAGACTCGGCTTGAATCCCGGTGATCGTGATTGTGGCGGGATGCTCCTTCGAGTGCTGCTTGATAGCCTCCCAAGTCGCCGCATCCGGTATCCAGGTCCGTGCTGCGGCTTGCTGCGGAGTCAGCTTTGGCGGCTCGTTGCTCGCGGCAACGCAGCGCGGATCGATCTCGCCGATGCGCAAACGCTCGCCCGCCGATTTCGCATGAATCCCAGCCGAGCCGTCACTGAACGCCACGTCGATCATCCAAAATGAGGCGTCGTTCGATGCATCGCGCCAGAGAAAGGTAGGGGGAGTGATCTCCGGCGGAAAGATCGATCCCTCTTCCGGGTAGTCAACCGCTATCTCATGCACCTTTTGATCATTTTGGTTGGACGATGAAGAAGAAGCCATCGCGGGTGTGCTTGCCGATTGCTGTGCGAACACCCGGCCGGCCGTTCTTGAACCTTGCAGGATGGCGTTCCACCCCAGAACTGCCGATATGCCAACTGACAATGCGCCGACAACCAAAATGCCGGCTCCAAACTGTTTCACTGTGACCCCTTCAACGAGCTTGACACACCAGAATCTAACAGGAGAACTGACATTTGACCATTGGGAACCGTTGAAATTCGTCTTGTCGGCGCTTATTCCCCATCATTTCAGGCTTTTGCCATCGCGAACCAGAAGGACGATCCGACCGCCAGCACCTATGCGCTGGAGTTCCTGCTCAAACATCCGGAGATTACGTCAGAGAGCGTCACCTAGCGCACGCACGGTGAGATTGAAGCAGCGCCCTGCTGAACGTTTAGTTGCCTAAAGCCTGCATGGGTGGCTATGTGTTCGAGAATGTGCTGACGAATCGATCTTTTCACACCTCAACTAAAGCACCCCTGCTGGAAATTGCAAAGTAGACTTATCCCCAGAATGTGAAGGGCTCGATAACATGAAACTTGCGATTGGACTTTTGACCTGTTGTGCTCTCCTTGCCGGATGTGAAGCCGACCGCGTCGCGAAACTTGAAAAGGAAAACGCGGATCTGAAGGCAAAGGTCGAGAAACAAAACACTGCACTCGATTACGATCTTCAGCCGAAATGCTCGAAAGACGCGCGGGCGTGGTTCAACGGGAACTGGTCCCGCGACAAAGACACGGTTCTTTTAGATTTCACGAACCATTACGATGCGAAGCTTGACAAATGCTTCATTCTCGTCGAGTACCATTACAAATCTGATTTCGCTGGTCCGGGAGGGAATTCATGGACAAACGACATGAGTCTTACTGATGTCTATCAAAATGCGAAGCTCGCCTACTTCACAGAAAACCACATCACCAATTGGAAGCCGGAATTCAGTTTGCGAAACGAAGTGATCTCATGCAATGTGCTGGATAAGGAATGTAAACAGGCGACGAATTCAATAATCTTGTCAGCCACTACTACCATGACCGCGTGATTATGTNNAAATCAAACAGCCAAGGTACTACATGACCGATTAACTTGTGAGCAGGGGGAAAGCATGGCCTTTGATAATTGAGGTGTAATGCCTGGACTGGAAGAGGACGAATTCGTTTTGGCATCGAGAGACCTGGCAGCTGGTCAAGGACAGCCGTTCATGCGGATGAGTGATCCAATGTTCGAAGAGAATATTCGAAAAGAACTCAAGAACATAGGAGCGTCCGGAGCGCTCGTTGATATTGCGATAGCGAAGGCAAAAGAAGAATGGAGGAAATCGCAATAAAACTGCTGTACCTGTGGCGTACCTAGAAACCGCGGATTGCCCGCTTCGTGCGTCTTGAGCGCCATTTATTTTCAATAAGCTGTTTAGAATCAACGCGGCGAATTAATCCGACTCCCGCCGACTCCACCATAACATTAAACTATTGATTCTAATACACTTATACCCATCAGAAGTCCGCCTGTACTTATTGCCTGGTCGTAAATGCCAGAAAAAGAATTAATTGTTTCCTGCTGGCTTTAAGTCATCGGTTACTGCATGGATTAGAGATGGTCCAGTTAACATAGATGGGATTGCCCAGCAGCCAAATCTTTCCATCCGCGCCGACCACCTCCGCACGAAACCAATGACGGTTGCCATCACTTACCCACGACCAGGGAAAAGTCTGATCGGTGGCTGAGACCTCGTTAGAAGCAGTCTGAACAACCTCCTCCCCATCCTCCCGCCAACGAATCTTCCCGCCGACCGCAGCGTACACCCTCAAGGAAAAATCTACGTGTTCGCCCTTTGACGCTTCGAGAGTATCTCCCGCGTGGAAAACCTGATTTCCAAAGTGCGCAGTCTCTTCGAGAATCCTGTCGCGTGTCCCAGCTAGATCAATGAATACGTGCCCAGCGCGAATTCCCGTAAGAATCGCAGGCGTCGAAAGCTCGGTGGCAAATACAACAGTTGTCGGGCTACCTATCGATCCTTGTTGGTCCAGCGGCTGCATTGGCCGGTGGTTGTCGCTGCCTCCAATCCCCATGAGCCGACATCCCCTGTTCAACTCCTTATTCCAAAATGGAACGTCGGAGATACCAGACTTCACACTACCTCCGTTTACCGCCTCTACAGCCGTTAGCAGCCTCATATCGACACCTGAGGTTGGCGTCCATCCACAGCCCATGCAGATCTCACCACTCGGAGCAGAGGGGTGATTGATCGAGGTAAGCGCACCGACACGATCAGCGTTGCGCAATAAAGTGTTCATGTCGGGGACCTGGTTGCTCCCGAGTCGGAAATCGAGAAAATCAGTCGTGCCAAGAAAGTTGATGTGACCGTGAAAGGTCGTAATCTCGCGCCCTGGAATCAGGAGCACCTTGTCGAAGTAAGGTTCCAGCTCGCGCATCGCATCGTACTGCGAGGTCGCGTTGTGGTCGGTGATCGCGATAAAGTCGAGCCCGCGACGCGCCGCAGCATCAACGGTAAAGAAAACAGGACACGGAACCATCTTTCCCGTTTGACTTGGGCACTGTCCATCGCTATGTCCGGTGTGCATATGGAGATCGCCGCGGAACCACGCCGGACCAGCGCGCACTGGCAACCGCAATGCCGCAGGCTCGCGCGCGACCGCACCGCGAGGCGAAAAATACACCTGCACCGTGTAGTGCGATTGCGCCTTTGAGCGGATATTGGGCACGCCGATCAATACGTTCCACAAACCAGCAGGGATCGGCCCAGGAAGGCACGAGGGGGTAGCATCCGAGAGCCCAATCGAAAGCATGGATTTATTTCCGCCGCTCCAGCAGCGGAGCTGCACTGTGTCAAGCAAGCCCAAATCAAGCGCGGTATGCTCCTCCTTGCCGGTGTAGCTGAAAGTCAGCGTTACCCGCTCGGTGCCGTCAGGTACCTTGAACGGCACTTGAATGTACGTTTGGTTTTGGGCGCCAACCACCACACCTTTGAAAACCAAGTCGGGGACAGAGGCCTGAGTCGCGGCAGCAGCCTGCTGTCCAATCCCAGATACAGCAGCAAATGAAAGCAAAGTCAGAATGAACGTCGCGGAAATGACTAATCTCACGGGGCGGAATCGCTGCTCGGTCATAATCAGAAATCCTTACATAGTCTGAAAATTATTCAACCGATCCCGCCTTCGTGCGTGTCTCCAGAGCAAGCGGGACAATCAACGCACAGGCCCGCAGACTGGAGCTTTTGCTATTCATCGAGACTTGCCTTCCATCTCCTGTGGAGACTCTGTGCGGCCCAGCGTGTCATACAGCGGCTGGACGGGTACGATCGACGGATTCTCCTCAGCGGTCGAAATAGCAAGAATGCGAATCTTGTCGTTCGACGGGAGCGTAATCGACTTCGCGTCTCCACCTACCTCAATCGGATACGCGAACAGATACGAGTACTCATAAGGCTGATTCAATCCGGAAGCCGTATGATGATGCGAAGCGTACCAAGCCAGGCTCGCAGTCTTCACATATCCTGCTTTCAAGCCCACATAGTCTTCGGGATAGCGCGGTATGATCGGACGCTGTTCACGTTCCGCCTCATCCACAGGAGGCCACGCCGCGTGATTGGCTGAGATTGCCCAGTCACGCTCCGCTGGAATATTCCAGATGCGCGTATCCCACTGACCGACAAATCCGCTCCAATCCTGGATATTCAACTCGACTTTCTTCGTCCCGACCAAAAAGGCAGCGGCCTGGTCGCCGCCTGTCGCAGCGGCAAGCACATAGATTCGATTGAAGCGCCCCGCAGGCAGGGCAATTGTCTGTCCCTTCGCAACAACTGCGTTTGGCACTCCCGTCTTTGCTGGCTCCAGCTTGAACTCCACATCGTGATAGTTGATCGTCGCAGGCAGCATCTCCGCGGGCATCGCATTGCCGGCGCCATCAAAGCCGCCACCAACTGCCTTGGTGTCGTCATTGCTCGCCACAGCGAGGTCGTATTGCAGGGCGACCGGCTGAGAGTGCGTCGACTCCAACTTGGAGCTGGGCGCGCCAAGACGGACCGCAAACGTCCTCGGCTGATACGCCGTGAACGAAGTCACAAGCTCACCACCACTGACGTTCGCCGACCCGACTGGCTGCTCCTGAGCATTCATCTCGCGAGCCGCTGCAACCGGCCCCGCAAACGAAACCCTGACATCCTCGGCCGGCTTACCATCGAGCTCCACCATGCGCAGAACTACCTCGTCGCTTGCTTCAGCTTTTTTCAGCGCGAGCACGCGAATCCGTGAATTACTCAGATGAACCAGAGAGAAGCTACCGCCCAGTGCGCCCGCATGCTTCACCGTCTGAAACGCAATCAGCGGGTCGTTCAACCGATACGCCTGCCAATCCGTTTGAGACTGCTGCCAACTGCCGGCATGGCCAACCAGTCCAAAAGAAAACTCGTGGTGACCCCAATCCTGATTCGCCTGATCGGTGTACGTCGCGGGCCTGCCGTTGCTCGGAGGCGTGATACCCGGCGTCCGCAGCAATGTCAACCGCAGCGTATTGTCGTCCGGTTTGTCGGATCCATTCTTGCAGTCCGTCAAAATGGTCGTCCCGAAGCTGCCGCCTTTGTCGGCCAGATCGATCCAGCGGTGCGACGCAACCTCAAACTGGCGCTCCTGTGCATTCGATCGCTGAATGGTTCCGATCTCCCAGTTGTACGTTGCATTTGGATTGCTCGCACTCAGAGGAAAAGTCGCCTTGAGATTCGCCGCCAGCGTTCTCCAGTCAATCGCATTAGCAAACTCCACTCGATTGCCCGCATCCCCAGCCGAGAGGCTGACAGTCTGAACAAACTTCGAACCTTCCGCCTCGCGTGTCACCTCAAGCGAGACGCGTACCGGGCCATTCTCCTTGATCCGTACCCGGACAGCCCCATCCACATACGCACGTGGTGCGGCCTGCTCCTGATCAAAATCCATATTCCATGCGGGGTAGACCTTCGGCGTATCGCTAGTGATTGCGAGCCGAATCGGAGCTGACAGCAATTCCTTTTTTAAGCTCTTGTCAAAGATGCTCGCCACGTCGCCCTTCGCATTTACCTGCACGCGATAACGATCATTCTCCAGCGACGTATCGGATACTTTCAGTCCGGAGTGCCCTTTCGCTGCCTCAGCGGGGAGAACTCCGTAGACCGAATACCCAACCGACGGGGCCCTCGCCACAAAAAGAACCTTGCCATCCTCAAACTGCGACGCTACTTCTTTTCCCTCGTGATCGACGACCCGAACCCCCTTGGGCGTCCCATTCGGAAATTCCACGTGCGCTTCAACTACATCTTCTCTTTCAATATTCAGCGGGTTGAACACCACGATCGGAGTTCCACTCACTTGTGTGTTGAGCCCGGAAGCAATCGCCTCACTCGCATCGGTCAACACCCCGGCAAACTGATTCGACACGATCACATCGTCGTTCCACGCAAACTCATACGCGCGTGGCGTCGCCGTGCCAGCGCCAGTATCGTGAAAATGCCCGGCAAGCTCCAGCATCCAGGCATCATTCAGTCGCTGCTGAGGATAGGCGCGACCTCCCATCCACGCAGCCGCAACCGAGGCCTTCTCTGCTGCATCCGCCAGCAGTTCATTCTTGATGATCCAGCGTTTGTGGTACGCCTGCGAAGTCAGTGAACCCGCGGAGTGATTGATCAGTTCCAGATCACCCTTGTATTGCGGCAACCGCGAAGCCATCGACGGCGTAATGTCGTTAAACATCTGGTCTGCCGCAGACTCAATCACATGCACTGGACCCAGTCCAACCCTTACTGCGGGAGAGTTGGATGCAGTAGCAGCCGGCGTCTGCCCCATCGCGAACACCGTGCTCGGAGGCAACGGCAGCACCGTCTCACTCTTCGTGACGATGGCTTCCAGCAGCTTGACCGTCGATTCCTGGGTCGCACCACCGATGTCTCCCGTCCCAACATAGTGGTAATCAGCGAAGATACCCGTTGCCTTGCCATCGATATCTATACGCTTCACCCAGTTCTGTTCCAGCGCTCGCTGCCTCATCGCCGTGGCCCGCTGCTGCTCTGGAGTCAACCGTGCATTCTCCTCGCTCGTCAGTTGTGGCGCCGACGCCGAGAGTGGACCGGTGGGCTCCTGGCTCAGGTCAACATATACATTGCTGCCATACCCACCGGGGTTTAACGCAGCCATGACCCCCTTCCCGTCTGGACCAAGCCACATCCCGACATTGAAAGGAATCCCCTCCGGAGTCTCTTCCGGTGAGCCCGGTCCCCCAACCTTGGGCGCTGGTTGCCACTGCGCGTTCAACTTTTGTGTCGAAAATCCCTTAACGCCAGAGTGCGCCAGAATACTTGGCAGCGACGCGGGAAAGCCAAAGCAGTCAGGCAGCATATATTCAGCGCTTGCCTTGCCAAAATCGTTGCGAAAGTAATTATTGCCATACAGAATCTGGCGGAAAATGCCTTCCGCGCTGGGAAGGTTCACGTCCCCTTCCTCCACTGACGACCCTGCCGGAAACCACTGTCCTTTGGCGGCATACTGTTGCATTCGCGCGTAATCGGCTGGGTAGTACTCCTTCATCAGGCGGTACCGGTTGGCTCCCGACCAGTTGAAGACGTAATGCGGATATTTGTCCATGTAGTCGAAGTTCACCCGCATGGTCTTTAGCAGAAACTCGCTGATCGACTGCGGAAACTCCCACCGCCACTGCGTATCGAGATGCGCGTACGGCACTACATACAACGTAGGAGTCTGGGTAATATCCGGCGCCTTCATCGTCTGTGCTGCAACGGGTAACGAACAAGCGGCAATCGCCGCCACAAGGCTGCTCCATCGAAGCAGATAGCAGCACATTCTGGTCGCAGCCAGCAATCGCGAAAATCGAGTCATTGGGAGACGTCCTACCGCTCCGATACCGCACGGAGGGCTCAGGTTTGAGTTGCTTGCCATAAGAATAAACCCCATGCGTGCGGCACACGCATGGGGTTTGCTTCATCCCTGCCAACCTAGAACCGGAAGCTCAGTCCCGCCTGCAATTGACGAGGGTTGCTGGTGGCTTTCGAGTTCACCTGGCCAAATGAACCCGACGTCGGGTTCAAGTTTGAGGCACTCATCGCCCAGTTGGGGTGATTGATGAAGTTATAGGCATCAACCTTGAAGTCGAAGCCAGTCTTCTCATTAATCGCAAACGACTTCTTCATGTTGAGATTCCAGTTCTGGAACCCCGGTTGATAGACGGAGTCGCGAATACCTGGCTCGTGAACGAAGGTGTTTGCAGGCGGCGCCGTAAAGGTGGCTGAGCCATCTGGATTGGTTGTTGAGAACCACTTGCCGCCATTACCCCCGAATCCGGCAAAGTTCTTCAACAATTTTGGAGTTCCGTTCAGCGTGTAGAACTCGCCCTCACTGCCGCAGCCAAAGCTTCCAACCTCTCCAACACCGGCAGTATCATTGCCTGTTCCGATTCCGCAGGGCACACCGCTTTGGAATTGCATATTCCCGCTCAACTGCCAGCCGCCCAGAAGCTTGCCAGCAGTCTCATTCTGGTTCTTGTAGAACGGCAATGCGTAGAGGAAATTGATCACCAGAGCGTTTCGGTTATCGTATTCCGAAGGACCCCACAGACCGGTGGTGTCATAGGAATCGGGAAGGATATCGCGATAGTTAGAGCTGTTGTCCATGCTCCTTGACAGCGTATACGCCACGCCGACCAGGAAGCCGTTTGCGAACGGGCGGTTCCATCCAAGCTGGAATGAATTGTACCGCGAACTTCCGTTGCTCTGCTCTTGCTGAATGGCCGCATAGCCTAGAAACGGACGCAGGTAATTCACGTTCTTGCCCGGGTTCTGGGCCAGGGCTCCAACCTTCGGCTGATTGATGTCAACGACCCGCCAGTTATAGAGTCCGCGGCCACCGACATAGGCAAGGGACAGCATCGATTTCCATATGATCTGTCGCTCAACCGTGGCGTTCCAGTTCCAACGTTGCGGAGACTTCAAGTTCTGGTTCAGGGTAGTGATCTGCAGAGGAGCAGCAATACCAGTGGTCAGGCTGCTTCCAGGGTTGTCGACCATGTCGTTTACGCCGGCCGCTGGATTGACCGTCACGGTTGGCTGAAAGGGCGAGTTACCACCGGGGAAGACGTTGTCAAGCAGGCCCATGCGGGTAGCAAAGTTGCCAATGCCTGCGCGAACCACAGTGTTCGGCGTCACTTGATAGGCAATACCAATACGCGGCTGGTAGTTATGCGACGTATTCACATAACCCTTCTTCATGCTGGGGGCAAACAGCGCGGCGCACGAAGAGCCGTCGCAATCTGTGGGATTGGATTCAGCACCAAGCACACCGTGCTGGACCGCTGAACTCGGGAAGGAAGAATAGCCCGGGATCACCATGCCATTGTAAGGATTGCCGCTCCCAAGCGTCACGTTACCCGTCGTCGGATTCACTGTGGGTGCATTGGCTGGGTTGTACGACGGAGGATCGAAGTAATCTGAATTCCCCCACGAGGGCGTGTAAGGTTCAAGGATGGAAATACGCACGCCGTAGTCGAGATGCAGCTTGCTGTTTACCTTCCACGAATCCTGCACAAAGAGCTCGTCCATGAAGCCATGCCAATAGGTATAGGACTTCTGTCCGATTTCGTTATAGTTGTCGGCGATGCCCATCGCCAGATTGGCCATGCTGATGCCAGTCGTGGCGCCTAACCCGCTGCGGCTATCCGTAAAGGTAAACGTGCCGTTCTGGTTGCTTGCGCCTCCAGGGACGGTGGCAACGTTGATCTGGTCGTTGTCATTCTCTCCGGAAATGTTGAGGTAGTAGCCCGCCTTGAGCGCGTGGTTTCCCCACACCTTCGTGATACTATCCGACGCCGTCAAGATGGGACCAGCCGAGTGCGAGGGGTAAGGACCACCAGCCAGGCTGTAGAAGCTGTCTTGAACCGAAGCGGTGGGTATCTTCCCAGGTGCGGCTTTTTGTGCCGCCGGAAAAATATAGGGAAAGGTGATTCCCAGCGATGACCGGTTGAATCCGGCAAGGGCCGTATTCACAGGAATATAGACGTTATCGAGGCTGAGCGTCGCACGAGTCTCGTTAATCATCGTCTGCGAAATCGTCCAGGTCCATGCCAATACGTTGGTCTGGTTCGGACGGATGAAGTACTTCCCGGTTAAACCCGACCCCTGATCGAACGGCTGAAACTCGTTGTACGTCGCATTTTGACGGATGAACTCCAACTTGTGCTTGTCGTTGATAATCCAATCGACATTGATGACCTGTTTTCGCTGGTTGATGGGGTGAGCAGCCTGGGCAATCCAGTTCTGGGTTGCCGAAAGATATCCGGGCGTAGGCGCCGGATACGCATTCAAGATCGCTTTGCCATTCGAGCTCAGTCGGCCAGGAGGAATGATATTGCCGGCAAACGGCACGCAGCCCGCATTTCCGACTGCCGGGCAAGTCGCCGGATCGTAAATCTGGTGAACACCGGAAAGCCAAGGATTGGAACTCAGGAATTCACTGAAGTCGCCCGTGCGCATTTTGACCGTCGGAACGGCCTGCGTTTGCGAATCGGTAAAGCGGTAGCGAATCCAGTCTTCGTTCACAAAGAAAAAGAACTTGTTCCGGAACCTGTCCATACCCATCTTCGGAATCCAGACTGGTCCGCCAAACGTGAATCCAAAGTTGTTGTAACGGTAGGGCGAAGCGAACTTTGTCGAAGCGGACTGGTTGCGAACCCAGGTATTGGCATTCATTGCCGAGTTGCGCAGATATTCATACGCAGAACCATGGAAGTCCCTGGTTCCACTCTTCGTCACCATGCGCAACTGGCCACCCGCGGCGTCGCCATACTCCGCCTGATAGTCCGTAGTGATGACCTGCATCTCTTGGGTCGCATCGACGCTCGCGACGCCGATGATGGCGCCATTGCCACGGGTACGAACGGCCGGAGCTCCGTCAAAGGTCACCATCGTATCCTGCACGCGAGAACCGTTGATCTGGAATGGATTACCACCGCCTACCGCGAAGTTGAAGTCGCCCAGCGTCGAGCCGCTGCGCAATCCGGGAACCAGCGAACCCATGTAGAGCGGATTGCGCCCGTTTAGTTCCTGATCGCTGACCTGCTTGCCGGTAATCTCAGCCTGCACCGCAGCTGACTCCGTCTGCAATACTTCGGCGGTTGCCGATACGGTAACCTCTTCAGTCATTGCGCCGATGGTCATGGGTGCGTCCAAGTCCAGCGTAGTGTTCGCACCCAGCGTGTTATGCGAGCTGACATATTTCTTAAAGCCTTTTACCTCGGCCGTGAGGCTATAGTCGCCCGCGGTCAAATTGGTAACGGTGTAATGGCCCTGCGTATCCGTGGTCGCCTGATAAGCCTCACCCGTTGCCTCGTTGGTCAGAACAACCCTCGCACCCGGCACCACAGCTCCCGATGCGTCCTTGATGAACCCGCCAATAGTCCCCTTATCGGACTGAGCAAAAGCCCCTGCCGAGAACAGGACCATAATGCATACCGCACACAAAAGAATGGACATCCACTGACGTTTCAACATATGGCCTCCGATTTTTGACACCGTTTCTTTGTTTGCCGTCCTGTTTCAGACGGCGTTGACTCTGGCGATTCAAACTCGCTGAGCTATGCTTGCGCTATCCCGCTGGTAGCGCAATCGGTACACGCGGCCCAGATCCACGTTAGCGCTTACCCATCAGGGAATATTTGCCCCCGCATGCGATATTCATTAGGGATAAAATGTTGAACCTTAAAACCAGCAATGGCTGGCTCACCGGGGCCCGCGATTCAACATTGCCCGTTGCCCGATGAACATCCGCAGTGGCTACCTGCTCCATGTGGACGTAGACCGCGCGCATCACGTATTTCTGGAATCCCATCAGCCCGCAACTCTGCTATGCACTCTTGATTCCACTTTGTGCTGTCAATTGGAGCGATTTCGATTAGGGGTAATGCTCCATGGATGGTGCTTCTGACCGCAACCTGACAGACCGTAGAGCACTTTCCAGGCGGGCGAAAGTGTTTACCCTGTGTGAGTCGCGTGTATACACTGGTGACTTGTTCTCGTATTGCATTGATTTAAAACTGCTTGCCACTTACATAAATTGTTGTTAAACTTGCCCGGTTGATTGGCATTCCCGCTTGCATTCATCGCCAATTTATCCAGTTTCCTTATCTTCAAAATGGGAGTGTTCGCCCTCACACGCACCATTGAAGGTGACCGTCATGGAACGATTGAATGCCATTCGGCAAGAGCAAAAGGTACTCCTTCCTCAGGAGACATTACCGCACTGGCTGCAGGACGATCCGCGCTGGAGCCTGGCCCAACGGGTCGTCTCCGGCTCTCACTTTGCCCGCTCCCCCTTACTCACCCGATTCCTGCTGTTTGTGGTTGCCGAAACCCTCGAAGGCCGCGAAAAAGACATTACCGAGCATCAGATAGGCGTTCTTGTCTTTGACCGTCGGCCCGGCTACAGCACCATTGAGGACAACATTGTCCGCAACTACGCACGCCAGTTGCGCAAACGCCTGGCTGAATCCTTTGCTGGCGAAGGAAGTTCAGAAACCCTGCGAATCGATATCCCTCTGGGGGGATACGTTCCCGTTTTTGTTCCGGCCTCAGAGCACCACCCTGCCGCAGAGATGCGCAGTCTCCCGGTATCCGTAAGCATTCACGCCCAACCCGCGGAAACGCTTGCCGCCGGACCAACCGCTCCTCTACGGCGCCGGTGGAGACGCCGGCTGATGGCAGCAGCAGCGATAGCCGCATACAGCGCGGCGCTAGTCTGGATCACCTTGCTGATCTCCGCGCGCGTACACGCCCCGCAACCGCATCCTCCTGAACCGGCCCATGCGCTTTGGGCGTCGCTGTTCGACGGTCAGGTGAACACCTACATCGTCCCGGCAGACGCAGGCTTCAATCTTCTCGAAGATCTTTCGCGACGGCCTCTGCAGCTTGCCGACTACATCAAGGGAAAATACCTGGAACTGCCGCTTGCGGGAGTCGATGCGCACAGCGCCGACGATCTGCGCTCGCAGCATTTCACCAGCTTTGTAGACTTCCAGACTGTCGCTGCTTTGGCGCATCTGCCGGAGTTTAATCAGGAGCGGACCTTCCTCCGCTTCCCACGCGACTTGCGGCTTGACGATCTCAAGAACGCCAGCGCCATTCTCATTGGTTCAGTGGGCAGCAATCCGTGGGCGTCAATTGCGGAGAGCAGCACAAACTTCCGTATCGTCTATCGCCAGGGCATGCGCAGCGCAACCATCGTCAATATGAAACCGCAACAGGGAGAGGCGGCTTCCTACGTAAGCCACTGGAACGAGCCGGCGCACGAAACATACGCGTTGATTGCGTTTGTGCCCAATCTGGGCGGCAGCGGGCGTCTGCTGCTTTTACAAGGGCTGGATGTTGCCGGAACCCAGGCATCTGCCGAAACGCTCTTTCACCCAGCGGCAATCGCGCCAATTCTACGGCAGGCGACCCGCTCGGATGGCTCACTCCGTTTCTTCGAAATACTGCTGCGCTCCACAAGTATTGATTCCAATTCGACTGGGACCCAAGTGGTCGCCAGCAGGATTTATTAAGGCATCGCACTGAGTTGGCTTTGCCGCTGAAACATTGCAACCGCAGTGCCCGTTTCAGAACCTGCGCCTTTTGACACGGCTCGATTGGAGACGTCAACTGATGGCCGCCAATCTGTACGTGCGGCCTGCCAGCTGTTCCCAATTACAGCATTTTCGAGTTGAG
>PKXI01000026.1:2754-2904 GCA_003133425.1 Acidobacteriaceae bacterium | reverse complement strand
TTCTCGAAGTGAAAGGCCATTGTACCTTCCGCAACTTCTTCTCGACGCATCAGCGTGGACGATTGATCTGCCATCATGACCTCTTCGGTATTCTTACCGACATTCCCCTGAGTACGGGATGTACATCCGGCGGCCGGGGCAGCTTCCAAT
>PKXI01000026.1:2263-2663 GCA_003133425.1 Acidobacteriaceae bacterium | reverse complement strand
CTCCGTGCAGGAGGCTCGGTGCGCACGCCCGGATGATCAATTGCGACCAGCTTTCAGCAACCTGATCGTTGGATACTCGTCGATGGAAGAATCTACATCACGCAAGGAAACTTCCCAGGAGAGGTTCTTCCCTGGTCGCAGACATTCAAGGCGCAAGGAACTCTCGATGGATCTCAACTAATTGAAACTCACCACCAAGCAGAGGAGAGAATCATGATGAAACCCAGCACGGACGATAAGACAACAGGCAAGTTTCACGAAGTCAAAGGCGCAATCAAGCAGAAGGCCGGCGAGCTTACCAAGAAGCCCAACCTGGAAGCTGATGGCAGAGCTGAAAAGAATGCCGGAAAAGTTCAAAAGGCTGTCGGCAAGATTGAAAAGGCTGTCGGAGCATAAGCGA
>PKXI01000026.1:0-2230 GCA_003133425.1 Acidobacteriaceae bacterium | reverse complement strand
AGCATCAGCGCGGCGTGCTGCAAAACAAGGCGGTCATGCCGCCACGGAACTTCTTGATGATACAAAGAGGCGAGTAAAACAACATCCTGTTGAAACAGTCTTGGCGACATTCGCGGCAGGCATTATGACTGGAGCAGTGATCGGCTGGGCGATGAGGCGGAGACAGGGCTAGCCACAGGCCGAAAACGCGAGAGCGGGGTCCGGTACGCCGGACCCCTTTTCGCGGACTGTCTAATTACTGTCCGATTGCCACACCATGCCTGCGTTGCATATAAGGAACAACTTTCGATAGTGCACAGGTAACTGACAGGGCCATGAAGCAATAGGTGGAGGCCGAATAGCGGCTGCAGCCTCTATGCGCTGCTTTGAGAGTTTCGGCTTATCGGCCAAATTCATCAAGGACATCGATCACTGGAAGAAGTTGTTCAATCTGTACTCGTCAATCGTCGGTGGCGGGAGTTGAATTTTCATAATTGACGTCTTGACTTCTGAGGAAAAGAGGGTCAATATCCTCGCAGATAGCCGAAAAAAGCACGCGGCCACGTTAGCCGCGTATGTGCACGTCGGGATCGACCCCGTTCTTCCTCTTGACTCCCCCAGCACTTGCGACATCCTGGCGCGCGCTCAGAGTGCGTGAGAACCAGAATTCTCTTTCGCGAAATTGCGGCTCCTCGCATCCGTCCTTGGATAGAACTTGCCAGTGAATTGACTGGCTTAGAGAAACGGATGGATGAGTGTTGCTTCAAATATCCAGCGTTCGTTGCCTGCGTTACCCGTTCGGCCAGATACTCACTTTGTGACGTCGCGAGCCGTGAGCTGCAAATCGCAAGTATTTTCTGCGGCTCTCATCCGGCGCCAAGAGGCCTGTCTCGGCTGAGTTCCCTAAACCGACCTATGTGGTCGTTGCGATAATGGGAGGTTAGCTATGGTGGTCAAGGCACAATACGACGGAACCCGCGTTTCAGGACTGTATGTAGGCGTCAACAACGTGCGGCGCTATTTTTCAAAACGCATCCAGGTTATCGAATTGCAGCTGGATCACCTAGAGATTCAGTGCGGGCTGACGCCTCGTTTCTGGGAGGGCCAGCCGGAGATTCACGATCCCCGCCTGAGCCTATGGCTGGAATCGAAACATCTGCATGACAGACCCTGCCGGACGCCGGTACCCCTGGCGATGATTCCTTCGGGCAAGAACTCGTTCAAGCTGGCATCGATCAACCGGAACGGAAGCGCCCGGGTGAGGCACGTGCCCAGCCCTGCGGCTGCTCTGGGTCAAACCGCTTAACCGCTGATTAGCCTTCATTCCATCGGCTTGGAAAGCAATGCTCGACCAGCATTCACAAGAGATGAATCAGAGGAGATTTAGATGAAAATAGTTGATTCCGCGCAAGTGGCGAAGAACCGGGCAGCCGATGCTCTCCGGGCAGTTCTTCATCATGTATCCGCGATCAAACTCAAGGAAATCGACATGGATTCCCTGGGGCCCGACCTCAAGGTCGACATCCTGGCGCACGTGGACGTGTACGGTCACAGTCATACGCTGGTTTGCAAGGTTGAGGCCAGTGGCCGACCCGATCATGTCCGCACTGCTCTCGGGGTGTTGCGAAGCCATGCAGACGAGCTTGCCGGAAATACGACGCCTATTTTTATTGCGCCGCACATGTCAGAGGAGGCGAAGGCTCTTTGCTGGAAAAGTAATACCGGTTTTCTCGACCTGGAAGGAAATGCACGCCTTGATATAGGCGAAGTCTTTATCGTCGAGCGGACGTTGCGGCAACCGAGGCGCAGTTCACCCACTGCTGAGGTCAGGCAGGAAGATCGGGAGCTGGCCGGAGTTGCGTAGGGGAAGACTGGTGGTGCGGCGAAGAAGCCGCGGGTCGTTCGACGAAGCCTCTCGCGATGAGATCGCGAGAGGCTTCATTCTTGATGACAGCTCCAATAATTATCAAGCGCACAGATGCGCGAGATAGGCCGATGCAGCGCCGTGCCGCCCAGAGTTCCAGGATTACGGGCATGATCATGGGGCGGCGGCCGGTTGTCTTCTGGATAAGGCGCTTGAGTTCCGCGCGTACCTTTTCCTTCACCATGCCGTAGTCGGACTTCTGCTCGGTGGTCAGCCCGTCCAGCGTCTTGAGCACCAGTTCGCGGGCCTGGTCGGTGATATCCGCGCCGCCAAAGCCGCGCATCACTACCTCGGGCTGCTGCTCGACCTTGCCGGTGCGCTTGTTGA